>LBRM01000009.1 GCA_000991415.1 Candidatus Nomurabacteria bacterium GW2011_GWA1_36_15
TAACGCTCTTCCCACAACATCGGTGGCAGTGTTCTCAATCCAAAACTTTCGGGCTGCTCCATTACCTAAACTTAGTAATTCAGTCGGACTGGTCGTCCCAATGCCGACGTTGCCTGTTCCTTTGATTGTAACTACTTCAGTAAATTGACTTTGTAGAGTTGGATTAGCTGAATCATAATATCCAAAACTAAAATCTCTCGTACTACCACCAGTTAAAAATTGAGTGGTATATATTGTTCCGTGATATCCCAAATTCATACCATAAATATTATTTCCGGCATCACCACCAAATACTGCAATACCAGGGTTAACCCCTGTGCTACTAGAAAGTGCTCCACTATTTGTTTGCAACCAACCAAGAATATCGTCTGCTATTCCTTGTTGACTAACCCTACCGCCACTTACTGTTAATTTACTTCCCGGACTCGTCGTCCCGATGCCGACGTTGCCGTCGCCTTGAACTCTTAACAAATTCTGTGCGGTTTGCGTACCTATTGAAACAAAATCAGTTGCTGTGTTTGCTTGAATATAAATATCACCATCGCTTCTTGATGACCTTAATGTTTGTGAAAAAATATTTCCAGTTCCAGAAGCGGTAATATCTCCAGCTACTTCTAGTTTTGCCCCCGGCTCCGTCGTCCCGATGCCGACGTTGCCGCCGAAGTAATTCTTGTCCGCCTCTGCATACACACCATAATTATTGGTTGCACCAGAAGCATTTACATATAATCCGTAGTGAGCTACACCGCCTGCACCGTTTACTAAAGCTCTAATAGCGTAATCAGCTCCGGTAATATCAGCGTTGGTAGTTTCGAAGGCGACGTCATTGGTTGATCCTGATGCTGTGAACACAGTTAGTCGCCTGGTTCCAGGGTTCGTCGTCCCGATGCCGACGTTGCCGTTTCCTAAAATAGTCATCTTGGTACTCATCGTTTGCAAAGTAAGACCTGTGGTTAAAGTCGTTCCAGTTTGAAATGAGATAGTACTAGCTCCTGTGCCAGTTCCTAATCCAGCTTGTNNTAACGCTCTTCCCACAACATCGGTGGCAGTGTTCTCAATCCAAAACTTTCGGGCTGCTCCATTACCTAAACTTAGTAATTCAGTCGGACTGGTCGTCCCGATGCCGACGTTGCCAGCGGTATTAACATAGAGCCTACTTGCCTTTAAACTATCTGATGTAGAATATGTTTGAATATTAAAAGTGCTATATCCGGCACCATCTCTTGTTGCAATTAAAGAAGTGGGATACCAAGCATCATCTAATTCATAATCAATTATAGCTCCGCCACCATTACTGGCATCTAAATTACTAATAGCTAATTGAGAAACGGCCGAACTAACTGAATTATTCACAACAGTTAATTTTCTACTCGGCGCCGTCGTCCCGATGCCGACGAGGCTATTCTTTATACTTAATGTATCATCATATACACCAGAAGCAAGAACTGATTGTAAAGTTAATCGTGCGGTTTCATAACTATTTCCATCGTATTGAGAGACAATTTTACCAGTCTTGAGAGTTAAATCTTGTCCAGTTGGTGAACTCTTAAACTCTAGGGCAGTTCCAATGCCACGATTTGCTGTCTCGTTTGTATTTGTCAACAGTAATGAATCTATAAGACTTGATGAATTAACGGTAACTTCCAACTTCGCCCCCGGATTTGTCGTCCCGATGCCGACGTTGCCGCTATTGTTGATATAACTATCGGCTCCCGCTTCTCCATACAAGAAAATTTTTGTAGTCCCTCCGCTATCTTTTATCCTAAGTTGACCGTCTCCACTACTATCAGTAAGCATGGTCATGGCACTACTTCCATCTGAAGCTACAAGTTCTATTTGCTGCGAATTTCCAAATACTGTTAATTTACTTCCCGGTGCGGTCGTCCCGATGCCGAGTCTATCAGTTGAATCATCCCAAAAAAGATTAGCATTGTCTTGCTGAAGAATGCCACTGGTGCCGGCAAAAAGTACAGAACCGGCAGTAGGCGCGAACCAAGTAGGGGAACCAGTGCCACCAGAAATTAGTGTTTGTCCAGTAGTTCCGGCGGCGGAAAATAAAGTGGTGCTGGCTGCCGATTGATATGGTACAGCTCCAGCCACTCCACCAATCATATTGATGGCATTTTCAGATACAACAGCAGCCGGGACGGCACCTAGTTTTTTGCGGGGAGTCATTTCTCCATCCCAGCCTGGGGTGCCGGTGCCCCCGATGTTCACGCCCAAATAAAGTGTTTGATTAAAATCAACTCCAGTCAAGGCGGTAACTTCTCCCAAAAGGACACTAAAGAGTCCGCTAGTCACTTGAACTTTATCGGTAGTGGTTCTTGTTTCTGTCCACAAAATATGCGCCCCGCCCAAAGTCGGGTCATCATATAAAATAAATTCCATATTATAAGTGCCGTTAGCCACGGCTACCCCTGCCGAGGTGGTCAGTTTTCCTTGATAATTTATTTGCTTATTAATGGCAGCTGAAACGTTTGCGATTGGTAGAAGTGTAAAAATTAAAATTATAAAAATTATAATTGCGAAATTTGTCGCAGGTGCAGTTTTTGAGAAACATTGCACAGGCTGACGAGCCGAGCATAGCAATTTGCCAGTAGGCAAATATGCGTGTTGAGCAAAAACTCGTACCAAGAAAGAATTTCGCAATTTATTTTTTACGAAACTCTTTCTCGGCATACAAAATTTTGCATTTGCCAAAGAATTTTGTTTTTTAAAAAAGTTTCTCATTCTTTTGAATTACATCTTGATTATCCACAGTTCTGATTTGACATTATTCTTGGGTTTTACTATACTTTCGCTAATACTTACGAAAAAGACCCTTATGGAGTTTTGTCTCCATCGGGGGCTTTTTCTTTTTCTCTAATTTCCAACCAAGGTCAGATACACCTTTATACAAATTAGCTCCGTCTATAAAAGCATAATTATTTTCTCCTTTTTCTTTATTCTTTTGTATTTTTTCGTTTTGCATTGTTTTTCTATTCTTCATTCATTATTCCAAATTCGTTAGAGTCAGAAAGTTTTGTATTTACCGCTTCAGTCGGGTTGCTGTTTTTCTTATTATAAAAATGCAATCCTATAAAAAAGAGCGCTACAAAAATAAACGCATATATGAAAATGTTACTGATTCTTTTTGAGGACAAAAAATCCCTAATTGCCCATTTTTTGTGATGGATTTTTTGCTTAAAAATATAGTTTTTGATTTCTTCTTCAGTAGTAAACCAACTGCCTCCAACTTTCCCTCCTTTTATCTCTTCCCTGCGTATTAACGAACTCAAATAATCCTGATGATAACCAGAAATTTTTGATGCTTGTTTCAAGGATATGACTTTTTTTAGATTCTCCATTTTAACGAAGCTATATAATATTTTCTCGGATAAACGAGATACAAAAAATACCTATCTCGGATAAACGATAATTATTTTTATGTACTTATATTATAGTAGAAAACAAACAGTATATCCACTAGTTATCCACAGGGTAGTAGATTTTGGCATAGCAACTTTATTTGCGAGCAGAGCTCGATGCCAAAACTCACTACCCTGTCCACAGGTGTTTATTTTACAAATTTTAGTATCAATAATGGAGCCAAAAGGAGTAAAAGATATATAATATATAGGATAATATCAGAGTTGAAAGTATTACAAAAACTTTCTTTTAATTGTTCTATTTTTTGGATAACGCTTATAGAAACAAATATTAGTCCCTTACCCAATATTTCGGGATTATTATCTTTATATCTGAAAATAGTTATGGTATAGGCGCCTGTGTTTTGAAGTGGGGGAATGATACTTTCATATCGCCCACTGTCTCTATTGAAAGAAAACATATACTGTCCTAAATTTTCTCCCCCTGGTCCAGTTACCATCAAATAGTCATCGGAATAAATCATTGTTTCCGTATCAATTGTAATATTGTCAATATTGTTCACTATGGCTGGCATAGTATTGCTGAATGGTTTAACTTTTTGATTATATTGATGCACCATATATTTAGGCAGAGGGCCTACAAAATCTCCCGTAGGAATAGAAGGGATCGGTATTTTTATAAAAGAAAAAGTAATAGCAGATACGGCGCTGCCCGAGGAAAAATTTCCTGTAGTGTCTCTGCTGAATAAGGTATAAAAATATTTTGTGCCAGCCACGACATTTTTATCGAAGAAATATTGTTTGTTTCCTTCGTAAATTAATTTACCTGAAAACGGGTCGCCATGAAAATGGTTCTCATTTCTCATGATGCGAATATATGAAAAATCTTCATCTGGCGGGTTTAACCAAGAAAGAATAATGCCATTAACATTAACAACTACCTGCACTTTCAGTGGATTTTGAGGGGGAATTATGTCCTCTGTCGGTATTGGAGGCGGAGGACGAGATATTTTACTTCCGCTACTTGTCGTACGTTGAGCGCAGTCTTCAGGACAGCCCAAAATAGTTTCATATTGTTCGCAATTCCCATTACTATTACATCCCTCCACGATGTTAAGTTCAACTTCAATGCCGTCAGATTCTGCGTGCGCAAAATTAATATTTTGTTGCCAAACAAAAAATGAAAATATTATAAAAATAATAATAAATAGTCGTTTTATCATAATGCAATTATACTGTGAATTATGAAACTCTTTCTCATCATAAGTTTTTGATAGACACGCATAATTTTCTGCTGAAAATTTGCTATGCTCGGCTCGTCAGCCTGTGCAATGTCTCTCAAAAACTATGATTTCAACAAGTTTCATAATTCACAATAATTATAACACTACCGCGGTCACAATAACTGTGGAAGAATAATTACCGGAAGTTTGAATATGAGCGCTACCAGATTCCGCGCGAAAACGCACATTTACAGCGCTACCCGAGGGATGATTACTGCTTGTTTTGCCGGCAATAGTTTGGGCTGAAGTGGAAAGTCCATCCCAGCATTTAGCGCTGACTTCTCCAGAACCGGTATTACAGGCCGAGCCGTTATCTTTAAAACGCGAATTTGTATCAGTACCTTCTGGAGAAAAACCAAATTCTGACGCGGAAGAAGCAATAGAAAAAGTATAATCAGGGTCTGCTCCGCTGGGCGTATAGTTGGCAAAAGAATCCTGCGCAGAGGTAAGAGCCGGCGTAGTTGTTGTTTCAATACTGATAGTATAGCCGGCAAAGTTGTCTGTGATTACCTGCCAGGACACTGTTCCTTCAGTACCTTCTCCGGTGATGCCGCCGATAGAGGTTAAGCCCAGGTCGGAAGGGCTGGTAATAGCGATGTAACTTTCTTGCATTTGCCAGAATCCCGCGTGCAGATAATAATTAGTACTATTTGAATCTCCGGTACCCACTTCTCCCAGAGTGTCACCTAGCAGATAATTAGTGCTTGAGGAAACATCTTCTCCACCGGCATTGATACTATCGGACATTATTTTATAGGTAGTGCTTTGCATAACTTGGGCAAAAAGTGTTTGAGAAAACAGGGCAAGCGAAAAAATAAAAAACGAAACGAACAATAAAATTCTCGCCTTCATCTTTTTTGAAAAAGAGATAACTGGTTTCATTTTACAATTATTTTTTTCTCAACTCAAAACGCGTCAAAATGTAATAGAAAAATGAAACAATCAGAATAATGCTTGCGAACACGGGAACCAGTATTTTCCACGGAATAACCCAAAAGGCTAATTTATCTTCCATAAACTCGTTATTGTAACCTCTGTACAGAGAAAGATTAGCTGTATAACGACCCACACTAAAACCATCACTCCAATTTATCTCTCTGTATCTGGTAGAATCCGGAAGCACAAAATATGCATCCACTGGCAAGGTATTAATAACTTGGCCGAATATATTTTTAATAGTTATTGTTCCATAAGGGACAAGGTGAACATTTCCAGTATTTTTAAACGCAATTTCAAATCCAGTCGGTCTTTGACTGTAAAATATTTGAGCTGGCCCGATTATTTTAAAATCTTCAATATTTCCTTCGGTTATTCCTTCGCCTTTAATTTTAAGCAAAAAAAGCGAGCCGATTCTAGAAATAATTCGTGTTTTTCCTTCTGTTTCTTTTGAATTTTCACCTTCTAATTTTTCAGGGTCATTTGATACAATCAATGCGCCGTAGTATCCCTTGGGCTCGGCATTACTGGGGACAGATACGGTAACCGGAATGGTAATTTTTTCTCCGAATTCCAAACTAAATTCCCTAATTTCAGGAACAATAAAATCTTTGAGAGAATAAGGACTATTGGTATCACCGAGAAGCACTAATGGTTCTTTGGGGTTATCTGTTCCGATAAAATCTTCAGCGCTGAGTTTAAATCTGACAGTTCTATCTACCCGGTTGGTAACGGAAATATTTTTTACCATGCTTTCTCCGAGATTCAGCAATATTTCTGTTTTACCCGGTTCTACCACAAAATCATTTTGGGCAGCCACGTCAATTTTGGTTTTTGTGTACGCTTCAGAATATCTTGGTAGGAAAAAAATTAAAAAAAGACCACCCACAATAACAGACGCAAGAACGATACTACTATATATAATTTTCTTTGAAAACAAAGTCATTATTTGGTTTTTTTAATTCTTTTTATATTACTGTGGCAGTGCCGGTAATAGTAGCGGTATATGTTCCAGATGGAGCAAAAATGGTGTCTTGTTCAGCGGCAACACAAAACGTCGTTGTTATACCAGCAGAAGGAGTAACAGTAGCTTTGGTAGCGATATTTTTGGTTGCTGCCCCAACAAATCCCACATATAATTGAGTGCCGCTCGGTACACCAGCTGCCCCGCAAGAAGCGGCTGTTCCCCAAGTGCCAGTAGCCGTATCAGTGCCGTAAGCTGAATATCCAAATTCTTTAGCTCCACTAGCTACGCTCCATGCTTCAGGAGTGCCCGCAACCGCTTCCGTATAATTAGCGAAAGAATCAGTGGCGTTACTGTGCTTCAGAGCTGGATCGGTGGAAGCTCCTACCACCAAGTTGTAGCCATCTACGTCGTTAGTTATTACTGTCCAAGAAGAACTGCCGATAGATCCATTAGCAGTAATACTAATATTCGGAGCCATAGTAATGGCAGCGCCATCCGAAATACTAATACCTGAGTCAACAGTAAGCGTTACTACCACGTTGTCTGTCACAGCGAATGCATTTTCTACCATAGAATAAAATTGCGTAACAAAAACAAGAATCAAAAAACTAACCACGAACTTTTTATTTAAATTTTTCTTCATATTTTTTATTGAAATCCCTTTAGTTTTAATAAGTAGAACACTAAATATTTATGTATATATTATATTATATCACAATATGGGTAAGTAAAAATTAAATAGTTATCCACAGGTCTCAAAAATGACAGAATTTTTGCAAAATAAGCCAAAATAAACTAAGATGTTTTAGTAGATGATTTAAGTTGCCGTTATAGCTCAGGTAGTAGAGCACGCCCTTGGTAAGGGCGAGGTCAACAGTGCAAATCTGTTTAACGGCTCCAGCCGATATAGTTTAGTGGAAAAACACTACTTTCGTAAAGTAGAAACGTGGGTTCGATTCCCACTCTCGGCTCATGGAAAAGGATATAGACAACATTCAAAAGGAAATAAAAAAGCTGGAAACCCAAACCTTCAGGGTAGATTTTTGGAATGACAAAAATAAAGCACAAGCAATATTGAAAAAACTTTCAGAACTTAAAAATAAGCTCGCCGGCGCCCCAAAATATGACGAAGGTAGTGCCATTGTTACTATTATTTCCGGCGCCGGAGGAAACGATGCAGAAGATTTTTCACGAATGCTTTTAGCTATGTATATGAAATATGCCGAGAGATTCAATTGGCAGATTTTTTTTATTCACCAAAACAAAAATGATCACGGCGGATATAGGAATGTTTCTTTTGAAATAGCAGGTAAAAATGTCTATGGTAAATTAAAAAACGAATCTGGGGTACATCGTTTAGTTCGTATTTCGCCTTTTAATGCAAAAAATTTAAGACACACCTCTTTTTCTTTAGTTGAAATATTGCCTAAGTTTTCAAAATTAGAAGAAAAAGATTTTAATATTCCAGAAAATGATTTAAAAATTGAATATAGTCGTTCTAGTGGACCTGGTGGACAAAATGTGAACAAAAGAGAAACAGCTGTCAGACTGGTGCATCTTCCGACTGGTATTTCTGTTCATGCCACCGGAGAACGTTTTCAAGAGCAAAATAGAGAACGAGCTATGTCTATTCTTCGAGCCAAAATTTTTAAAATAGCAGAAGAAAATAAAAAAAGCCTGGAAGAAAGCATGAAACTTAAAAATACAGAAATAGAATGGGGAAGTCAGATTCGTTCCTATGTATTACATCCTTACAAAATGGTTAAAGACCATCGCACAAATATAGAAACCAGTGATATCAATGCAGTTTTAAATGGCGGAATAGATTTATTCATTGAAGCAGAAAAGAATTTATGTTAAGATACAAAAGTGATTTATTTTAACAATGTTTCAAAAATTTACAATAAAGATTCTGTTGCCTTAGATGATGTGACTTTAACTGTTACAGCAGGGGAATTTGTCTCTATTGTAGGACATTCTGGCGCAGGCAAAACCACTTTAGTTAAAATGATTTTAGCAGACGATATTCCAACTAAGGGAACGGTTTTTTTTGAATCAATTAATGTATTTAAAATAAAAAACAAAGACTTAACTAAATTAAGAAGAAGAATCGGCGTAGTTTTTCAAGATTTCAAGTTGCTTTCCAATAAAACAGCATACGAAAATATCGCTTTTGCCATGGAGGCTGTCGGTAAAAATAACGAAGAAATAGAAAGCGACGTCCCCCATGTTTTGGAACTTGTTGATTTGAGCGATAAAATGTTTCATTTTCCACATCAAATGTCCGGAGGTGAACAGCAACGTCTTGCTATCGCGCGCGCTATTATCAATCAACCTGAACTCATTATCGCAGATGAGCCGACAGGGAATTTGGATGCTATCAACACATACGAAATAGTCCAAATTTTGAAAAAAATAAACGATTTGGGCACGACCGTGATTTTAACGACGCATAATCGCGGAGTGATTGATTCCATTAAGAAGAGAGTGATTACCATGGAAAAAGGTAAAATTATTAGAGATGATAAAGAAGGTAAATATGTGATATAGACAGAAAAATTCAAAAGATTTTGGCGCCTTCGCCCTCGGAGTCATAAGGACAGGGAACCCACGACGCTTTAAATCTTTCGAATTTTCCTGTATAATCTACTATAATGATTGAACTAAAAAGAATTATAAAAGCGGGATTTGTGAATTTTACCAGGAATGGAATTATTTCTTGGGCCGCCGTTCTGGTCGTTACTATTACTCTTTCTGTTATCACTACTATTATATTATTGCAAGCAGTACTTTATTTTTCCTTGGCTCAAATAAAAGATAAAGTGGATGTAGCAATTTATTTTACGGTCGGCGCTCCTGAAAGCAAGATATTATCCTTAAAAGAATCTTTAGAAAATTTGCCGGAAGTAGCGGAAGTCTCTTATATCAGTGCCACCGAAGCATTACGGCTTTTCCGTGAACGCCACCAGAATGATTATCCGACTATTCAAGCCCTAGACGAGATAAAAGACAATCCGCTTGGAGGATATCTGAACGTTAAAGCCAAAGAAGTTTCTCAGTATGAAAGCATTGCAAATTTTATGAAATCGGACAATGCTCTTGTCCTTGGGTCCGCCTCCATTGTAGACAAAGTAAATTATCACCAGAATAAAATAGTTATAGATCGGTTAAACAACATAATATCCGGCGCCCAGAGATTGGGTTTTTTGATCACTTTAATTTTAATAATAATTTCTGTAATTATTACTTTCAATACCATTCGATTGACTATTTTTATTTCTAAAGAAGAAATAGGCGTGATGCGTTTGGTTGGAGCAAGCAAGATGCGGGTACGCGGGCCTTTTATGGTAGAAGGGGCTATTTACGGTATCGTTGCCACTATCATAACGCTAATACTTTTCTTGCCAGCCACCATTTATCTGGGACGCAACATGACTGATTTTCTGGGACTGAATATTTATGATTATTATATTTCAAATTTATTTCAAATTTCCATAATTATTTTATTGTCGGGAGTTTTTTTGGGCATGATTTCCAGTTTTTTTGCCATTAGGAAATATTTGAATAAATAAAATGAAAAATTAAAAGATTTTAAGAGTCGTGGGTTCCCTGTCTTTATGACTCCGAGGGCGAAGGCTCAAAAATCTTTTGGATTTTTCATTTTATTTGTGAAATCCATTATGAAAAAACAAACGAAATATATTTTTGTGGTGGGAGGAGTTATTTCCGGAGTAGGGAAAGGCATTACTTCCTCTTCCCTTGGACTTATTTTAAAAAATCGCGGATTAAAACTTACGGCTATAAAAATTGACCCTTATATCAATATTGACGCTGGCACCATGAACCCAACGGAACACGGGGAAGTTTTTGTGCTTAAAGATGGGGATGAGACAGATCAGGATATGGGCAATTATGAAAGATTTCTGGATATAAATTTAACCCGCATAAATTATATGACCACCGGCCGAGTGTATAAAACAGTCATAGAAAAAGAACGCAATTTGGAATATAAGGGCAAGTGCGTAGAAGTTGTTCCACATATTCCGCTGGAAGTCATTAAACGGATTAAAGAGGCGGGAAAAGACGCCAAGGCCGATATTGTGGTTATTGAAATCGGCGGTACTATCGGGGAATATCAGAATATGCTTTTCTTAGAAGCCGCCAGAATGATGAAACTTTCATTTCCCAAAGATGTTATTTTTGTGATGGTTTCTTATCTGCCGACTCCTCGAAAAGTTGGTGAAATGAAGACTAAACCGACTCAACACGCTGTAAGAACACTGAATGCTTCCGGCATTCAACCGGATATTTTGATAGCTAGAGGGGATGTTAATCTTGATAAAAAAAGGAAAGAAAAAATTTCTCTTTTTTGCAATATGCCGATTGACAGAGTGATATCAGCTCCGGATGTTGATAGTATTTATGATATACCGCTTAATTTTGAAAAAGAAAAACTTTCTGAAAAATTATGTGAAATTTTAGATGTTGCTTCTAAAAAACCGAATGCCAAAGCTTGGAAAAAATGGAAAAAGTTTGCAAAATACGCGCATAATGGCGAAAATATAATAAAAATAGCAATGGTAGGAAAATATTTTGAAACAGGAGATTTTATTTTGTCCGATTCTTATTTGTCCATTATTGAAGCAATTAAATATTCCAGTTATGCACAGAATAAAAAGCCCGTTTTAACTTGGTTGAATTCTACTGATTATTCTGCTGGAACGGGGTCTTCTTTAAGCAAAGAAGTAGCAAAAAATTTAGGTAAGCTTAAGAATTACGATGGCATTATTATCCCAGGGGGTTTTGGTTCACGCGGAGTGGAAGGGAATTTAAATGTTATAAAATTTGCTCGCGAAAACAAGATTCCTTATTTTGGTCTTTGCTATGGTATGCAGATGATGGTAATAGAATACGCGCGGAATGTTTTAGGATTAAAAGACGCTAATACCAAAGAAGTAAACCCGAATTCGAAAAACTTGGTAATAGATGTGATGGAGTCGCAAAAAGAAATTTTGAAAAAAAATTCTTATGGCGGATCTATGCGCTTGGGAGAATATAAAGCAATATTGCGCGATAATACTATAGCCAGAGGGGCTTACACCCAAAAGGAAATAGCAGAAAGACATCGTCATCGTTATGAAGTAAATCCCGCATTTATTGGCGAGTTGGAAGCAAAAGGCCTTATATTTTCGGGTCGTTCTCCCGATGGACATTTGATGGAAATAGCAGAGCTTCCCCAAAAGAAACATCCATTTTTCTTGGGTACCCAATTTCATCCGGAATTTTTGGCCCGTCCGCTTTCCCCTCATCCTCTTTTCACTGCTTTCATTAAAGCTTGTGTAAATAAAAAGAAATAAAAAACATCTACGCTATAGCGTAGATGTTTTTTACTGGTTAAAACCCTAGTTTTTCATTCACTAAAATAATGTGAAATTTACGTCCCATAAATACCTGTTCTTTATTCAAGATAAGGATTTTAGAAATAAAACTTCCTCCCATGCCGACACTTTTCATTCGTGCGTCTTCCAGAGGAAAGACATATTCATTCAAACGCTTCAAGGCTTCATCCAAATTAGATGTTATTTTTTGCGTTCCCACCACTAGAATAATATTTGAAGAAGTAAAAGCAAGATGTGGCAATTGACTACCGGAATTTGAGGCGATTACTAATTCACCATTTTCTGTGAGGGAATGGACGCTGCCCAGATAATAATCTGAAAGAACTGATTGTTTTCGGAGCAAAGATTGTTTCCCAGGGTTATTTTCTGCAAGAATAACTTTGTGAAAGTTATTCCAATTATGTTTTCCATTTTTGAAATATTCAATAAATCCAATTTCTTCTAGGGTGCGAGATGACCCATTCATTACGCTGGCATTGTCTGGAATAAGTCCTTTAATTCTACTGAGTGCTTCTATGCCAGTGGCCACGGTTTCAGCCAAGAATCCGTTTTTAGTGAGTGATTCTATTGTTTTATTTACCACATCTGCCGAAGCAAGACTATCAAATGTTTTTGTCATAATTTTATTGTAGCATAATATTTTAAAGCCCTGAGCCTGCCGAAATGCTGACTGACTCAGTCTAGAACCTTGCCTTGTGAGACCCCGTAAGGCTTCCTTGAGCGTTTTTAGTATATCAAATTGAGGCGTCTCAGTCATGCTTCATTCAAGCCGTATAAGCCTTATTTCACGTTAAAATGAGACGAATACAGGTACAACCAACGTAAGGGTATTTTGGCATTTTCTTTAGGACTCGCTGGGGCACACAGGTCGGGATCTAAATTTTTGTAAATGGGACATTTGGGACACAAGAAAGGGGGTGTACCAAAACCAATTTTTAAAAGGGTATTTTCTAAAATAAGCCTATAAAATAAGGACATATTTGCGATTTGTAAATGGAACACTCAAAAAACCGTGTCCTATTTGTGTGTTGCCAATATTTCTTAAATATGTAACATTAAATATTATGCGCAAAATTATATACCTTGGAACCAATCTACAAAAACAGACAGAGTTGCTTCGAAGAATCGGCTTTAACCAGAAATTTAGATCAGCCGTAGAGACAATAAAGGCAGAATTTCATATACTGAAAAGAGAAGAAATGACAATCGGTCAAAGACTCCTTTTCGTGGAAAATCCCAAACTAGTTCAAAAATCAAAGGAACTCATGAAGAACTTTGATTTACCAAAAAATTGGGAAGAGAATATCCTTGGGTATATAGTTTATGATGAATTTTTCTTCCTTCATGACCCAGATGTCTTATCGCTTGAAATTGAATCAGAAGAAAATGATGCGGATAAAAAATTCTACCTCCGTATTTTCCCTGACACCTCGATTAAAGACATAAAGGACATCTGGTTTCTTGTTCAGAAAGAGATTAATCCAAATAAAACAAAATCCAAGAAAAAGAAATATAAAAACTTTAATCGAGATATGGAAATATACTATCTGCATCTATGTGGAAATTCTGTATCCGAAATCAGTACAAAAGTTAAGAAGAATTTCCCGAATAAAGATCTTGATCATGGAAATATAAAGGTAATAATTTCAAATTTCAAAAAAATAACATAAGGGCAAGAAAGTAAAAAATAACGGGTTCGTAATAATTTACGACAGAAGTTTAACTTAGGTATATGCTGTGATTACTATCACGGTTTTTTATTTTGCAAACAAATTTATGTCAAAAAAACTATATTGGAAAACTGAAAAGCGTCGAGTTAACGATTTGCTTCCCTACGAGAAAAATCCTCGACAAATTACGGAAACACAAATGGAAGACCTGAAGCGGAGTTTTCAGAAATTTAATATTGTGGAATTACCTGCAATCAATCTAGACGGTAAAATTGTAGCCGGCCATATGAGAATTAAAGCGCTTCAGCTTCTCGGTCGAGGCGAGGAGGAAATTGAGGTTAGGCTACCGAATAGAAAATTGACTGAAGCTGAATTTAAACAATATATGCTGACTTCAAATCGCTCGGGAGGAAGTTGGGATTGGAATTTACTTGAAGCCAATTTTGACATTGATTTACTGCTTGAATCCGGATTTGACTCGGGCGATTTGACTAATATTTTTGATGACAATTTAGAAATAACCGATGACAATTTTGACGAAACAAAGGAACTGGAAAAAATTAAAGTAACAGATATTAAGCCGGGTGACATGTTTTCTCTTGGGCGACATCGCCTTATTTGTGGCAATGCACTTTATCCATTTATAGTAAAAAAACTCATGGGCAATAAAAAGATCGATACCATAGACATAGATCCTCCTTTCAACATCTCTCTTGATTATGATAAAGGTGTTGGAGGGAAAGCTAAATATGGTGGCAAGACGAATGATAAGAAAACAGATGACGAATATAGAATCTTTCTGAAAACACTAATGGAGAACGCTCTCTCTGTTTCTAAGGAAAATGCACATGTTTTTTTCTGGTGTGATGAGCGTTACACATGGCTTATTCAAGAACTGTATCGAGAGCTTGGTCTTGATTCTAAGCGTGTCTGCATTTGGGTTAAGGATAACGCTTCACCTACCCCAAATGTGGCTTTCAACAAAGTGACTGAATTTTGTGTTTACGGAACAATAGGCAAACCATATCTTTCTCCAAAAGTGACTAATGTAAACGAAATTATGAACAAGGAAATGACGACAGGTAATCGTTTAACCGAAGACATCTTAGATCAGCTTAATATTTGGTTAGTAAAAAGGTTGCCCGGATCAGAATATGAACACCCGACCCAAAAGCCACCAACACTGCATGAAAAAGCATTGAGGCGTTGCACTCGCCCAGGCGACATCGTTTTAGATTTAACTGCCGGATCAGGCAGTATTCTCTCGGCTTGCGAACAACTTAAACGAACGGCCTATCTCTGTGACTGTGAGCCAATTTTCTGCCAGTTGATCATTAACAGATTTAAACAAATTTCAAATGAAAAAATCACCAAACTTAATTAAACAAGGAAATATATTTAAACTCGGCAATCACTATCTCGCCTGTGGAGATTCGCGTGATGCAGAATTTGTTTCCAAAGTAGTTGGGAAAACAAAGATTAAAGCCGTTGTCTGTGACCCGCCGTTCGGGGTTGCTGTTACAGAAAGCAAGCATAACTTTAAACGATTACTTAAGGATAAAGTAATTATCAATGATCATTTACAGAGCGATGAAGAATATACAACATTTACGCAGGACTGGATTGAAACCATTAAGCCTCACCTAGAAAGAAAAAACGTCTTTTACATTTTTAATTCCGACAAGATGATTTTTGCGCTTCGCGAGGGAATGCGAAATGCAAGTTGTAAATTTGGACAGCTTTTAATCTGGGTTAAAACACAAGCGGTCATTGGAAGAATGGATTATGCCCCACAGCATGAGCTGATCGCATATGGATGGTATGGAGTTCACGAATTCCTGAAATCAAAAGACAAAAGTGTCATTATCTACCCCAAACCCAATCGCAGTCCATTTCATCCTACAACGAAACCAGTTGGCTTGATACGTCATCTTGTTTTAAACAGCACTAGAATTGGTGACGTGGTATTTGATGGATTTCTTGGATCCGGCACGACCCTCTTGGCATGTGAGCAAACAAAAAGAATCTGTATCGGCATAGAAATTGATCCTGAATATGTACAAACCACAATTTCGAGGTTTGAAAAATTAACAGGAGTTAAAACACAAAAAATTGCATGAAAAATGAAACAGTAGAAAAAAGACAAGAAGCAGAAAAGAAATTACTGCTTGAACAGCTTCGCAGAACGCCAATTATTAAAGTTGCCTGTGAGAAAATCAATATTGGTCACTCAACATATTATCGCTGGCGAAAAGAAGATGAAGGATTCTCCCTAGAAGCCGACGAAGCTATTAGCGCAGGTGAACAGCTAATCAATGACCTAAGTGAATCACAGCTCGTTTCTCTCATTAAAGACAAAAACTTTCCCGCCATAAATTTATGGTTACGTCAGCATCATCCGAAGTATAGCAATAGGTTGGAAGTAACAGCACGTATAAAAAGTGATGACGTTATGACACCGGAACAGGAAAAAATTGTTAGAGAAGCACTTGGTTTAGTCGGAGAGCAAGCGTCAGATAAACAAAGCAATGCACAATCATGATCCTAGTAAAATCAAACAAGAGGAAATTGAGCAGATTATTAAAAATCGGGCTATGCGTCGGAACGTGACTCAAGCATGTCATTTTTGGTTTTTCCACATCTATTTTCCGCGCCATATTGGCTACCAATCATCGGCCTTTCATAAAGAATTATTTGAGTTAACGGAAGATGAAAGAAACAAGAATGTTATTGTAGAGGCCTTTCGAGGATCTGGGAAAACCACAATCATGGGAATGTCCTATGCTATTTGGTCAATTCTTGGATCTCAAAAAAGGAAGTTCATATTAATTCTTGCACAGACAGAAAGCCAAGCAAGACAATACTTGGCGAATATCAAGATGGAGCTTGAGCTGAATGAACTACTTCAATCTGACCTAGGACCTTTTGAAGAGCCTGACGATGAGTGGCGAGCAACATCAATCGTGTTAAAAAACTACGGTGCTCGTATCACCGTCGCTTCTATCGACAAGGCGATTCGTGGAATAAAGCACCGTCAGCACAGACCTGATTTAATAATCTGCGATGACCTAGAAAACTTGGATATTGTAAAAACTCAAGAAAGCCGAGACAAAACTTTTAATTGGCTGATGGGCGATGTTATTCCATTGGGCGACAAAAATACCCGTCTCATTGTGATAGGCACCAGATTACACAATGATTCCATAATTATGCGACTGAAACAGGCTATGCGTGATGGAACAATGGATGGGATCGCTCGAGCATACCCATTTTTTGACGAAAACAATAAAGTGATGTGGCCGGAAAAATATAAGACGGAGGTGGAAGTTGAAGCAGTCAAGAAAGGGCTACCAAGCATCCAAGCCTGGGAGCGAGAATACATGTTGAATATCATAAGTACCGATGAGCAAGTAATCCGCCCTGAATGGATACAATATTATGACTCATCCCCACCCGACGATCCATCATCTTTTCGTTACAGTGCAACAGGAGTTGATCCAGCTATTAGCGAAGAATCCACGGCTGACTTTACTGCTATGGTTTCAGCCAGAATCTATGGAAGAAAAAATAATCTAAAGATATATATTCTCCCGAATCCGATTAACGAGAGAATGGATTTTCCAAAGACAACGGAGACAATCAAATTAATATCTACAACCCTTGGAAATGGCTCTCCGACTACCACCTGGATTGAGGGAGTCGCCTATCAAAAAGCGCTGATTGATCAGTTGCAGTCAGATGGGTACCCGGCAAAAGAATACAAACCTCAAGGGACAGATAAACGGGCTCGTCTATCGTTAACTTCTAGTCTCATTCAATCGGGGAAAATAGTATTCCCGCGCAAAGGTGCCGAACATTTGATTACTCAAATTACCGGCTTTGGTACTGAACGTTATGATGATCTTTCTGACGCTTTCTGTATTTTAGTTCTAAGTATCTTGGGGCAGGAGTCTCGTATTATTAAAGGATACTATCCTCTTATTAATGAACAAGAATTAGAATCGGCATATATCGATGCTCTTCCACCTCTCGGGGAAAGAAGATTAGGGGTGGTTTTGGCCGGTGGCAACAGAAATTATTCAGCCATCGTATTTCGAGCAAAAAATGTCGCCAAGGTTTTGTACCATGAACTGACAGACGATATTACAATCGTCGCTACAAAAGTAATTGAGCTTGCTAAAGAAAACAATGTTCTTCTCTCCGATAATCGAATCGTTATCGATAAAGTGGGATCGGGGCAAGAACTCTGTGAGAGAATTAAGCAATATGTGACAGATGCATATCAACATGGAACTCAAAGTTACAGACAATACTATGGT
>LBRM01000010.1 GCA_000991415.1 Candidatus Nomurabacteria bacterium GW2011_GWA1_36_15
TCTAAGACTTACACTCTGACTTGTGTGAACAATAGCGGTTCGGCTACTGATACTGTTACAGTAAATGTCGGCTCTCAAGTTTTAAATCCGACCGTCAATATTTCGGCTGACGATCCTAATGTAGCCTACAATGCTTCTACCTATATTCGTTGGTCTTCTACTAACGCCACTTCTTGTAGTGCTAGTGGTGGTTCTAACGGTTGGGCGGGCAATAAAAGTTTCAGTGGCAGTTTTTACACTGGATCGTTATACGATAACGTAACTTATACAATCAGATGTTCTAATGATACTGGGTCAGCCGACGATTCTATAACAATTGTTGTTAATGAAAACGAAGAAGAACTAAACCCTACAGTTGATATCACCGCCAGTGATCAAGATTTAAATTATGGAGATTCAACTTACATCCGTTGGACTTCTAATAATGCTACTTCCTGTTCCGCAACTGGCGGGACAAATAGTTGGTCTGGAACGAAAAGCACTTCCGGCAGTTTTTACACTGGCGCTTTATATGATACTGAAATTTACACCATTAGATGCAGTAATAGCAGTGCTTCAGCCAGTGATTCGGTAACAATTTATGTGGAAGACGAAGATGATGAACAACCAACTGTTAATACAAGAGCGGCTACTAATATTGACGAAGAAAGCGCTACTTTGAATGGTTTTGTCGATTCAAATGGCGGCTCAAATGTAGAAGCCTGGTTTGAATGGGGCACTGACAATGATTATGATAATCATACTAGTCATATAAATTATGGACATACTAGTGGCACTGATTTTGATTATGATTTAGATGGATTAGATAGTGATGAAACTTATTATTTTAGAGCGGTAGCGCAAAACGATTCAGGAGAAAGGGTTTTTGGTAGTCAAAAAAGCTTCAGAACTGATGAGGACGGAAATAACAATGACAACGAAGAAGGACCGAATGTAACTACCTATTCCGCTACGGATGTCCAAAATGATTCCGCCATTTTGAATGGTTATGTAGATACCAACGGTACCAGTACTCGGAGATGGTTTGAATGGGGCACTAGTAGAAGTTCCCTCTCTCACGAAACCGATAAATCTAGCAAAAGTACCAGCTCACGAAACTTTGAACAATCAATTGACAACCTCAACCCAGATACTACTTATTATTTCCGAGCAGTAGCAGAAAATAATAATGATATTGATTACGGAAATATATTATCGTTTAGAACGGAAAGTGATTATGAAGATAATGCATGTGATTATGGAACATGCACACCGACTGCTGTTACCATTATGGTTTCTAATGTCGGTCAATCAAGCGCCAGATTGAATGGTCTTGGTTTGGTAAACAATAATGTTTATACCACTGGATATTTTGAATACGGGACAACTCAAGCACTCGGAAGTGTAACTATCAATAAGAATATCGGCAGTACCCAATCAAATCCTTTCTATGAAAGTTTGTTTAACCTTGTATCCGGTAGAATATATTATTATCAAGCAGTAGTTATAAATCAATATGGGACTTCTCGCGGTGATATTGTAAGTTTCAGAACCACTAGTCCGACAGTTTATATTGATACGAACACAAATACAAATACTGTTTATAGAAATACTACAGTAGTTACCAACACAAATAATACTGCCGGAACTTCTCGACCATCACTTGTTTTGCTTAATGTCAGCCGAGACGGAGAAACAATAAGGAGAGGAGATATTATTGAATATGTAGTTAATTACAAAAATGTTTCTTCAAAAAATCTTCGAGACGTTGTTCTGCGAATTTCTATCCCTAAGGAACTTGAATTTATGGAAGCAAGCAGGGGTTATTTCTCTACAGAAAATAGCACGGTGGTAGCTAATATCGGCAATCTGGATTCACAAGAAGAAGGCAGCGTAAACGTAAGAGTGCAAGTAACAACTGATACTGAAGTAGGCAAAATTGTTGTGGTTACGGCGAACCTTGCTTATACGATAATTGACAATAGCGCCCAAGAAGAGGTCTTCGCTTATTCAAAAAACACTATAGGAGATAGAGAAGTAGTACAGCAGGGGGCCTTGGCTTTCTTGTTCGGAGATGGTTTCTTACCAAATACTCTCCTGGGGTGGCTTTTAATTATTTTACTAATTGTCTTACTTATTCTGGCTGTAAGAAAAGCATATTACGAATCTAAAACATTGGCTGTTTCAGACGCAAGCAAAAAACATAGTTAAACCGGATAAAATTTGACAAATTACCTACTATATACTATACTTAGTGGACAAAGTAGGTGCGAAAAGAGTCGATTTCTTAAGTAAAACTTATTTGTGTTTAACAATCTAACAAAAAAATCAATGACTGGTACAATAAAAAGACTCACTGATAAAGGTTTCGGTTTCATCACAGGAGAAGGACTACAGAAAGATTTATTCTTTCATAGTAATTCTCTCGTCGGCGTAAGTTTTGACGAATTGCATGAAGGCGATGCTGTTTCTTTTGAAACAGAGGAATCCCCAAAGGGATTGAATGCTACAAACGTACAACGTGCATAATATTTAACCTTATCAATAAAAAAGCCCCATCGGGGGCTTTTTTATTTTGTAAATAATTTATTTAACTAATTTTGATAAACGAGATTTCTTACGAGCAGCATTATTTTTTTTAATAACACCCTTTTTAGCTGTTTTATCTATAATAGCAAAAGCGGAACTTAATAACTTCCCTGCCTCTTTTTTGTCTGTTTTGGCGGTTTTCTCAATTTTCTTAATGATATCTTTCATGGCATGTTTTTGACGGTCATTAAAGGCTTTTTTGCGAAAGGATCCTCTAATTGCTTTTTTGGCTGATTTTATAATTGGCATAAGATTTATACTATATCAAAATATTAAATAAATCAACTTTTAATTATTTTACTCAATTTATACGCATTACCGTGTTTCAATAAGCCTAAATAAGACTGAAGCGTTTCATTTTTGGGATTATCTTTTAATTTTTTCAACATTCTTCTCTTTGTTGTTGTTCTCAATACTCTATGTTTTGGAAAATGAACCCAACCTAAGAAATCCACACCTGAAGCGATTGTCTTTATAAAAACTTTATCAGGGTGCAGTGAGAGCTTTAGGCTCTCGTTCAGAAAATCATTAATTTTGGGAAGCAAGTTTTCAAGATAATTTTTACTGTCACTTAAAACAACAAAATCATCAGCGTATCTTATATAATATTTTACTCTCAGTTTATGTTTCACAAATTGGTCAAATTCATTCATATAGACATTTACCAGAAGTTGAGAAGTTAAATTACCTAAGGGCAATCCCCGATCTTGTCAAAGGCGGGCTTTGACAGTATTTTTTCAGGATTTTATGGTCTATGCTTGCGAAGAATTTTCTAATGTCGCATTTCAATACCCAACAGGTTTTAGTGTTGTTTTTACTTACTTTTCTGATAAAATTTTCAAATCTGTATATGGCTTTATGGGTTCCTTTGTCTATTCTGCAAGAATATGAATCATAAATAAATTTCTTATCAAAATATGGATATAATATTCTGTATATTGCGTGATGTAGTAGTCTGTCTCGAACTGTGGCTTTGTGTATATTTCTAGGTTTGGGGTCTGAAATATTGAATGCATAATAGTTTGAATGCTTGTATGTTTTGCTCACTAAGTCAATGTGAAGTTCAATAACATTCGCCATTAAATCTCTTTCAAAATCTAAAATATCTTTTCTATTTCTTTTACCTTTCAAAAATTCTTTCCATGCCAGAAGTAAATTCTCCATAGAAATGATATATTGATATGTATGAACAAGTTGAATTTGAAGCATGCTAATAATTCTAACCCCCCCCCCACTTTTGCCACTAATGGCAAAAGTGAAGAGTTGCTATTTAATTTGGATTACTTTTTATCAAATTTTACCCAAAATATATAAATATTCTCTGGGACAAAAGGTTGACACTTATTTCATTGAAATTATGGAAGCAATTTCTATTGCCACTTTTTTATCTCGCGAAGAAAAACATCCGTGGGTCAGGTTGGCGATAAGAAAGATAGACACACTTAAAATACTTTTAATGGTCTTATGGGAAACTAAATCGTTGGATGATAAAAAATATATTTCTCTTTCTTTACAAATAGATGAAATAGGCAGAATGTTAGGTGGTTGGAATGGACAGCTCATAAAACAAAACTCTCCCACAAAAATAGGAGAGAAATGAAGAAAGTTGTGGAAAGCAAACCAGTCGTTGCTGTTGCCAAAATTGCTCTGCCAATTGAGGTTGGACTTGCGCTTCGCATCGTTCCACCACACATTGCACGCGTTAGGATTGCTATCAAACGTATATATAGAATGTCATCAATTTCACCACCTCTTGAATACTCTTAAGGTTGTGTATTATTTGTGATAATAATCACTCAACATTCTATACCAAGTATCTTCATTTTTTATGAAGTGTCTACATACACCACTCTATCTTAAGCCGTAGCCGAAGATATTCTCAATGTATGGATACTGGATTCGGTAGCAGAAAATCGTAATCATCCGCATATTCACCTACTACCATTTTTATTTTAACATAAAAAATCCCTACACAAACATGTGTAGGGATTATGAACAGAGATTGAAAAATTTAAATAATTTTTTAAAATGAGACAAGAACAAAATCCAAGGGAACAAAAGACCCAAGCGACTAAGTTTTAAGTATTACTTGCGGAAAGCAAACCAGTCGTAGCTGTAGCCAAAATAGCTCTGCCAATCGAGGTAGGACTTGCGCTCCGCATCGTGCCACCACACATCGCACGCGTTAGGATAGCTACCAAACGTACAACCAGTTGTTTCAACTACGTACATTGGATTGGATCCAAGTTCATAATTGAGTTTTGGATAATTTTCTCCAATAGCAAATGGAACATGCGGGGTTGTTTTAAGAAGATTATTTGAGAGTCCCCACTCTATTGCCTTTTGATAGTTTCCTCCACCGTTAGGCCAATTAAACAGAATAATAGTTTCAGTAGTTACTTTGTTTTCTGATGGTTGATATAAATCTGCCACCTTGAGAACATTATAATTTGATTCTGTTTGTGGTCCACCTGTCATGGCAGCATCATTATGTGGTTTTGTATAATCCACTGACAAATTTGTGATTAGATGAATACGAGCGCCGATTTTTTTAGCTTCAGCTTGAAGATTTGTAAACCAGTTATCGGTGTTTAATCCATTAAAGAACTTGTCTGTTCTTTTTTTGTTTTTAAGAAAAGACACAAAATCTTCCCTCCTAACACCAAAATTTCTGGCAAGTCTTGCTAATTCCACGCCATGTTTATTCATAACGTGCTTTGCCGTTTTTTCCGGCTGCATAACGTTTTTCATAACTTCTCCTTACGAAAAAATTTTTTATTTAAAAAATGTCAAAGAGCTAATAACTCTTGTTAAATAAGACCTTCTTATTTAACCTTACAAGTATAGCACTTTCCTATAGAAAAGTCAAGCAGTTAATCTTGTCGTAAAAAGCTATAATTACCATATGATTGGAAGCATAAAAGGAAAAATAATTTTAAAAACTAACAAGTTTTTAATAGTGGAAACAGTTGGGGTTGGTTATAAAATAAATATATCACCAGACACCCTATCTAAGCTTAAAACCCGCCCGAACGGCCGAGGCCTCTCGGTCGGGCGTGAAATAAACGAAAATATTCTATTATGGATTCATACTCACGTGCGTGAAGATATATTAGATCTCTATGGATTTTTAAATCGGCAAGAATTAGAATTTTTTGAAATGCTTATAAATGTTTCCGGCATTGGACCGAAGGGAGCCCTTAGTATTTTAGGCATTGCTTCAATTGAGACAATGAAAAAAGCTATCGGCACAGGAGATACAGCTTATTTGACAAAAATTTCCGGTATCGGCAGAAAAACTGCGGAAAAAATAATTATCGAACTTAGAGACAAAATAGTCGCAGGCAAAACAGGCGCTTCCCTGCAAGGAGAGCTTGACGCCTTGGAAGCCTTAAGGTCTCTTGGCTATTCGCAAAGTGAAGCACGTGAGGCTCTGAAGAAAGTCTTGCCTAATACCGACACTAATACCAAAATCCGCGAAGCTTTAAAAATTTTGAGCGGAAAGTAGCCATGCCCGAATTACCGGAAGTAGAGACAACCGTCAGAGGTTTAAGAAAAACAATAATCGGTCTAAGTATTAAAGATGTTTGGACAGACCTAAAAACTAAAGACAAGCGCAAATACGATACGGTAGCAAGCCCAAAATATTTTGAAGTTTTTAAAAAAGAAGTTTCCGGTAAAAAAATTAAATCAGTAGAAAGGCAGGCAAAAAACATTCTGATAAATTTGTCGGGAAACAAAACTATTTTGGTTCATATGAAGATGACTGGACATTTGCTCTTTAATAATAAAGATAAATTCGTGCATATAATTTTTACTCTTTCCAACCCACGCCACGGCGGGACAAGTAAAAATTACCTGGCCTTTTCGGATACGCGCAAATTCGGCAAAATGACTTTGCTTAATACAAAGACCGCTCACGACACTAGACATTTAAAAAATATAGGACCAGAGCCATTAGATAAAAATTTTACCCCAGAAAAATTAGAAGAAAGACTAAAAAGAAAACCAAATGGTAAAATCAAAACTGTTCTAATAGATCAATCAATCGTAGCCGGTATTGGAAATATTTATTCCGATGAAATACTATGGCAAGCAGGAGTGCATCCGGAAAGAAAAGTCTCAACCCTCCTACGCCGAGACCCCAAAGGGCAAGAAATAAAATTGATATTCAAAGCAATGCAAAAAATTCTAACTAAAAGCATAAAAGCCGGCGGGGATTCAATGTCCGATTACAGAAATTTATCTGGAGGAAAAGGAAAATTTCAGTTTTACCATGAAGTTTACAGGCGAACTGGAGAAAGATGCAGAAAAAAGAATTGCAAAGGAATTATAAAAAGAAAAATGATAAATGGTCGGAGCGCTCATTTTTGCTCGGTGCATCAAAAATAATTAAAAAACAAAGAAATATAAAATTTATAAAGCAATCTATCTGGCAAAGCTTTGCCAGCGAACTACTCGTCGTTCAAGAAAATAATAAATGGAGTACCATTTTTATTTTCTAAACTCCTGCGCAAGGCTTTCTAAATTTTATATTTCTTTGTTTTATAAATTCAAAATCCTAAACAAGGCCACCCCGCAAGTTACAGAAACATTTAGCGACTCTTTTTTGCCTCGCATTGGAATTTCGGCGATTATGTCACATTTTCGAAGTACATTTTTATGGATACCAACAACTTCTGCGCCTACGATAAAAGCATTTTTCTTCCCTAGTTTTATCTTTTTATAATCTAAAGAATTTTTCGTCTGTTCAATGCCAATAATCAAATACTTTTCTCGTTTTAGCTTATTAAGAAGAATGACTAAGTTTTTTTTATATTCCCAAAACACAAATTTTTCCGCCCCAAGGGCAGATTTGGCCATATCTTTGCGGATTCTGCCAAAACGATCAAGCGGCGTCGGCGTATAGCCAGTCAAATAAATTTTATTTATACCTGCTGCATCAGCCGTCCGAAACATCGCGCCGACATTGGTCACGCTTCTGATATCATGAATAATTAATATATTTTTTGGTGACATTTTAAAAAATTAAACAAATAAATCATCTATCCTATTTTAACATCATTTTGCAAAAATCTGCCACGAAATGTTATAATGCCTATGTTATGAAAAATTTTAAAGATATATTGTTTGGAATTATTATCTTGCTTATAGTTATTCTATTGGGATATTGGGCTGTTGTCAGTATTGAGTCCGGTAGCACGCATGTTGAAAAACAAAAACAGCAAGAATTGGAACAAAAGAATAAAGAGCTAGAACAGAAAATAGAAAAATTGAAAAATGAAATAGAAGCCCTAGAACCTTCGGTGGAAGAAAATATTCCCAAAGAAGAAACATCGGAAGAACCCGACATTCCCAATAACACTACCCCTTTTAAATATCAGAGTTTGATAAACGACCTGCAGAAGCTTGTTGACGACAACATTTCAATGAAAGAGAAATCTCGCGGTACCAGGGTAGGAACTATCCAAACATTCTTAAATATATACAACAATACTTCCCAAAAAGTGGACAACGACTACGGGGTAAGCACAAAAACGGATGTGATAAACTTCCAAAAAGCAGAGGGTCTAACCGCGGATGGAGAAGCCGGCCCCGGCACTTTTAGTAAAATGATTGACTGGTTGAAAAAACAGTAATTTTGTTATTTAGTAAATCTATTGATTATTAAAAAAGCTTGGTCTGAACATCTTCAAGTTTTTGCTGTTTTTGAACTTGTTCCGGTTTGACTTCGTTAAATTTACCGGAATTAACTTTCTGGAGAACAGTAGGGAGTTTCAAAAAAGTCTCTTTAAACATTTTCATCGCTTCATTTCCCCTAAGCGCAGCGGCGGGATGGAGCATTGGCAGAACAAAGTATTTCTCTATCTTAAAGAGTTTGCCCTGATCTCGGGTAATTTTGGCCAGAGGCAAAAAATAATTCATAGAGAACCGACCGAGAAGTACGATGATTTTCGGATTGATAATGTCTATCTGCTTAGCCAGATATGGTTTATAGCTTTCAATTTCCTCTGGGTTAGGATCGCGATTTTCCGGCGGTCGGCGCTTAACAACATTCGTAATATAAACGTCTTCTTCCCGCCAACCCAATTTACGGATACCGGCTCTGAGCAATTGCCCGGCTCGTCCGACAAAAGGTCTCTGCTCACGATCTTCGTTGAAGCCTGGCGCTTCCCCTATAAAAAGTATGTCGCAATTGGGATTGCCTTCTCCAAAAACGAGGTTGGATTCTCGAAGCGGCAAGTTTTTATCGTCTGCCATTTCCTGTTTTAGTTTTTCCAATTCAGCAGTTTTATCCATGAACAAATTATACTCCTTAGCTTTAATATTGTCCGCCCGCTCGGGATCGAACCGAGGACCTTCTCCTTAAAAGGGAGCTGCTCTACCAGCTGAGCTACGGGCGGAGGTATTTTACTGTTACCTACCAAAACAGCTACGGGCGGAGGTATTTTACTGTTACCTACCAAAACAGCTACGGGCGGATATTGTTTATACTAACAGATTTTTAAAACGCTTCAAGTAAAAACTGCTCAAAAACAAATTCAGCGTCTTTGCCTTCCTTGCGGGCTTCCGGCAAAAGATAAGAGAGTTTGCTCGCAAAATTCTTAAGTTCAGATTCGGAAAACTTGCTAAAACTTTTTTTTAAAAGCATATCTTTGGCTTTCCAGAAAAGGATACCCGCGAGTTCCTCCATCCCCGCCCCGTTTTCTAAAGCTTGTCTAAAATAAATCCACAAATTAAACTTGTCTCTGTTTTCCAGCGCATTAGCTAATAGGAAATTATTAAATTTTTCTATCTTCTCCTTCGGCAATTCAAAAACATTAAGTTCCGCTCTGGCTTTCTTAAAAGCATCCAGTACTGCTTTGTTCAACTTTCCTTCCAAAAAGACAAAACTATTCTCGGATTTACCCATTATATTTAATTTCTCCAAAACAAAGTCCAGGGTCTCTTCTTTCTCAAAAATATTGGTGAAAACTACCACGCATTTCGTAAAAAAAAGCCCAGACCCCGAATAAAAACTCTCCGTTTGAATTGGACTGAAATCGTTTTTACTGATAAAAAAAGTCTCCGTACCGATTGGTATGGATTTTATAAATTTTTCATAACTAGAATGTTTATTTTTAACATCATCACCGCAAAAAAGGTAAATCATACTAAAGTTTGACTGATTTTTTATATTCTAAATAAGGGATGCCGTATTTCTCGGCCAGAATTTTTTCTTCTTTTCTGATAAATACAAACTTGGTAATAATAAAAGAAATTACTGAAAAAATAATTATAAATAAAGCATTGGTAATAATTCCGAAGCCCAACATTAAAAGAAAAAGCCCAAAATGTGTCGGACTCCGAGTATAACAATAGGGACCATGATAAAAAATTTCTTTATTTATATTTTCTTTCTTTAATTTATGAGAAGTCCTCTGCGCCCAAAATATTAAAAAGGTGCCCAGTATTAAAAATATAATGCCCACTGATATCAGGGCGGTTTCTTCAAAAATTTTAAGTGGAAATATGAAATCTAAGAAAAGACTGAGCAAGAATAAAATAAAATAAAAGAGATATGACTGCGCCAAAACTCTATGCACAGAATTTTTATGAGGATTTTTATCCGCAAATTGTCTTATCATATTCCCCGTTTCCATTATTTTATTATACCATAAAAATACCCTATTTAACCTCTCCCAAATTATTCCCTGAACCGGAATGTACCACCAAAGGAATATCGATTTTATAGTGCAAATATGACCGTTCTAGTACTGTCTGCATGGTATTTTTTATTATTTTTTCAACTTCCGAAAGAATTCCACTTTCAGTTTCGTAAACCAGCTCATCATGTATTTGAAGCACCAGGTGTGTCCTGTCTAACAGATTCTTTTTTTCTAAATCTTCTTCCACATACCTTATAGCCAGTTTGATTATGTCGGCTGTAGCCGTGCCTTGAACAGGCGCATTGATGGCAGTGCGTTCAGCCATATTTTTTAAAAACGGAATTCTGGAATTTATATTGGGGAAATATCTGCGTCTGCCGAATAATGTTTCTGTATAAGAATGTTTCATGGCAAAGGCCTTCACTCTTTCCAAATAATCTCGCACTCCCGAAAACTGGTTAAAATAATTATCATAAAATTTTTGCGCCTCTTGGCGAGTGCCTCCCAAACTTTTGCGCAGAGAAGAAACCCCCATGCCATAAATAATGCCAAAATTTATCACCTTCGCTTTACGACGCATTTCACTATCTACTTTCTCTATGGGCACTCCAAAAACAAATGAAGCCACCCCTGCATGAATATCTTTTTCCTGGCGAAATATCTGGGTCATTCTTTTGTCTCCGGAAAGCATAGCTACCACTCGAAGCTCAATCTGGCTGTAGTCAAAAGCCAAAAGTTTATATCCCTCGCCTGCCACAAATCCATTTCTTATTTTTTTACCTAACTCTGATTTTATGGGTAAATTTTGCAAATTAGGATCTTGAGAGGAAAATCTTCCTGTGGTCGTGCCATTCTGCAAGAACTTGGCATGCAAACGGCCATCTTCCCCAACCATTTTAGGAATTACATCAATATAAGTAGAAAGTAATTTTTGCAATTCCCTATAAGATAGTATTTCTTTTATGATCGGATTATCTTCTTCTAATTCCTCCAAGACTGAAACTCTGGTGGAAAAAGAGCCACTGGCGCTCTTTTTCTTATTTGATTTCATTCCCATCTTGCCAAAAATCACTTCCCCTAATTGTTTAGGTGAATTGATGTTAAATTCTGTACCGGCTATTTTGTATATTTTAGCGGTTAATTTATCCAATTCTTTGTGATATTCTTTCGATAAATTCTCAAAATATTTTTTGTCTATCAAGATGCCATGATCTTGCATTTTTTTTACTACCGGTATAATAGGCTTTTCTATCTCTTCATATACTTTATCTAATTTTTTTTCTTCCAATTGCTTAAAGATATAATCCCGCGCTGTTTCAAAAGAACTCGTTTTGCCGAAAAGTAAAATATCATCCAGAGATGGATTTACTATATCTGAGTTTAAAAGCCACAAGGCAATGGATGTTTCTTGTAGTTTTTCTTCATCAATATTTGGCGACTTCTGGCGAATATGCTCGGAGGAGTATTCGCTACTACCAGAAATATCTTGCCCTTCCAAGATAGGGTGCGAACGACGGAGAGCATTGTCGCCAGAAATCGCTTGTTGTTTGTTGTTAAAAAAACCTTTCAAGCGCGCAAATAAACTTCTAAATTCAAATACAGAAAAAATATTTTCAACTTTTTTTAAATCTGCATTTTCCCAAAAAGTGTTTTCAGGTAACACAAAATCTACTGGCGCATCAGTTCTAATTTTTGCTAAAGTTTTTGAGAACAGAGCTTCTTCCTCGTTATTTTTTATAAGTTCCAATATTCTAGGAGAAACATTATTCTTAATGAATGTTTTCTCGTCTTTTTTTATCTTTTCATATATCTCTTCTATGGTTCCAAAATTTATAATCAAGTTGGTCGCGGTTTTTTCACCAATACCCTTAATGCCAATAATATTGTCTGATGGATCGCCTCGCAATCCCTTATAGTCTGGTAAAAATTTTGGTTTGAAGCCAAACCTATCAATCACCTTTTTTTCATTATATAAAATAGTGTCATTAATCCCCTTTTTCAGGGTATACACTTGCACTTTTTCTCCATCCACTAATTGCATTGTATCCATATCGCCAGATGCAATAATTATGTTTATTCCGCCAGCTGGCGGAGTTGTTTTCATCTTTTCTACTATCGTACCCAAAATGTCATCCGCTTCAAAACCCGGGGCATCATAAATAGGAACATTGAATGCCTCAAAAATTTGTCTGGAATTTTTCAACTGCAAAACAAGAGCATCCTCGGCTTTTGCTCTTCCTGCTTTATATCCTTCATATGCTTCGTGCCTAAAAGTTTTCTGCGGTAAATCATAACAAGCTACAATATAATCCGGTCTCAAGTCGATAATTATTTTCATTAACATACTAGAAAGTCCATACAATGCTCCCGTCGGTTCACCCTTGGATGATAAAAACTCAGGCAAGGCATGATAAGCACGATGTATTATCGCATGAGCATCCAACAACACCAGCGTCTTATTTTCTCCAAGCATTGTGTAAATTATAACATTTAAGTTATAATTTATGTTTAATGGTGACCTTTGACGAAGAAAAACAAAATAAACAACTGGATGACCTACGTAGACAAGAAGAAGAAGAATTGGTAGCAACTTTAGCGGAATCGAAATATAAACTCCCTTATATTGACCTATCCCGTTTGGGTATAGAAAATGAAGCGCTTCGAGCTATTCCTGAAAAGGACGCTCGTGAACTAAAAATCGCACCTTTTAAACTTTTTGGGAAAAATATTTTTATAGCTATACGTTCTCCCTCGGATGATCTTTTGGCAAAACTGAAGGACCAAATAGAAAGAGAAAACCTGGTTCCTATTTTTTATATGGCATCAACAGCAAGTTTGGAAAAAGCTTGGAGCAGATATAAGGAACTATCTCTGGCAGAAAGTTCAAAAATCGGAGGATTAGATATCTCCGGAGAAATTTTAAGAGAAACTGCAAAAAAAATCAAAACAATAAAAGATATAGAAAAATTAATCGAAAATGCGACAGAGGGAAATCTGATACACAAAATTTCCCGTATGCTTGAGATAATATTAGCTGGAGCAATAGCCATAAAAGCTTCTGATATACACATAGAACCGGAAGAAGCAAGAAGCAGACTGCGACTTCGATTAGATGGAGTGCTCCATGATGTGATCTTTTTCGAAAATAACATTTATCATTTGCTTAATTCGAGAATCAAACTTCTTTCCGGAATGAAATTGACTTCAAAAATCGCGCAAGACGGGCGTTTTAGCATTATGGAAGAAAAAGAAGAAATAAATATCCGTACTTCTCTTGTTCCCGGCGCACATGGTGAATCTATAGTGATGCGTATATTAGATCCGAAGTCTATCCAAATGGATTTAGAAGAGCTTGGGATAGAATCCTACCTTTTTTCTATAATAGAACAAGAAATCATAAAACCAAACGGTCTGATATTAGTTACCGGCCCTACTGGAAGCGGAAAAACCACTACTCTTTACGCTTTTTTAAGAAAAATTTATTCTCCGGAAATAAATATAATAACCATTGAAGACCCGATAGAATATCACTTAACTGGCATAACTCAAACCCAAACAAACAACGAAAGGGGCTATACTTTCTTAGAGGGTTTGCGTTCTGCTCTGCGTCAAGATCCGGATGTGGTAATGATTGGAGAAATTCGAGATACGGAAACCGCCAAGACCGTAATAGAAGCGGCTCTGACCGGGCATATGGTTTTTTCTACTCTTCACACCAATAATGCCGCTGGAGTTATCCCCCGTCTTATTGACCTTAATGCAAACCCTAAAATTATGGTATCAGCATTGTCTCTCTCTATTGCCCAGCGTCTGGTTCGCAAACTTTGTCTTCATTGCAAAGTTGAAAAAATCCTTAATCAAAAACAAAAAGAAATAATGAAATTAATAATGGATGGAATAAAAGAAGAAGGTAAAAGTCTTTCAAATTATAGTATAAATCCTAATGCCCCTATTAAACTTTTTTCGCCTGTCGGCTGTGAAAAATGCAACATGTCCGGATACAGCGGACGCATAGGTATTTTTGAAGCAATTAAAACCAATGAAGCTATAGAAAAAATAATGCCGCAAAATCCAAGCGAACGCGAAATAAAAAAAGTAGCGAGAATACAGGGAATACTTTCTATGCGCCAAGACGGCATAGTAAAAATTTTAAATGGCGTTACCTCTTTCGAAGAAGTGCAAAGTGTGGTGGACCTATTAGAAGAATAATAAAAAAACACTAATCTCTAAACAATCCTTTTGGAGCTAAGCCCCGAAAGTAACAAATCATTAAAGGATGGCCCCAGGAACCGATAAAGGCACCAGAACGTCCTATGCAAATTTGTATAACCGATGGCTGATTGCTTAGAGATTAGTGTCTTTTTAAAACAAAAAAGGCCTAAACCTCCATTGCTGATTATACTATATTCCAAATCAAGCAAATGCTATAATGTTAATAGCAATGTTGATACTGTGTTGATAAATGTACTACTTGCACAGTATAGCATATTATGAAACCAATGTCAAGAAAAAAAGATAAAAAAACAGCTAACTCCGGTGTCGAAAAGACAGCTAATATCGGGGATTCTTTCTTGGACCAGACACTTCGACCTACCCGTTGGGACGAGTATATTGGTCAAAAACACATAAAAGACAACGTCAAAATCCTGTTAAAGGCTGCGGAAGAAAGAGGACATATTCCGGAACATATTCTTTTTTATGGACCTCCAGGTTTAGGAAAAACCACCCTAGCCCATCTTATTGCCAAAGAAACAGGCAAGCAGATGAAAATAACATCTGGGCCGGCTATTGAGAAAGTGGGCGATTTGGCTTCTATTCTTACAAACCTTTCCTCCGGTGATATTCTTTTTATAGATGAAATTCATAGATTGAATAAAATAGTGGAAGAGATACTCTACCCCGCTATGGAATCTGGTGTTCTAGACATAATCATTGGTAAGGGACCTTCGGCCCGAACTATTCAGCTAGATCTTCCGCCTTTTACTTTAATCGCAGCTACCACTCGGGTTGCTCTTGTTTCTTCCCCTCTTCGTTCGCGTTTTTCTGGCGGAGTTTTCCGCTTAGAATTTTATTCAAATAAAGAAATAGCGGAAATAGTACGCAGATAGTACGCAGATCAAGTAAATTGCTAAAAACAAAATTGGATGAGGAGGCTTTGAAAGAAATCGCCAAACGGAGCAGGTTTACTCCCCGTACGGCAAATTACTTTTTAAAGAGGGCCCGCGATTTTGCGCAGGTACATAAAAAAAATTTGGACCAAAAAACTGTCAAGGAAGCACTGAATATGTTGGCCATTGATGATATTGGCTTGAATTCTTCTGACAGAAAATTTTTAGAAATATTAATTGAAAAATTCGCTGGCGGTCCGGTAGGATTAAAAACAATGGGCGCGGCCATGTCTGAAGAGGAAGCAACAGTGGAAGAAGTGATAGAACCATATTTAATTCAACTTGGACTTTTAGAACGTACCTCCCGCGGACGCGTGGCCACAAAAAAAGCTTATGAGCACTTAGGGTTTGAATATAAAAAAGATAAACAGAACAAACTTTTATAATTATGTCAGGACATAATAAATGGGCTCAAATAAAACACAAGAAAGCAATTACGGATGCTAAAAAAAGCAAGATTTTTTCTAAGTTGGTTCGTTACATAGGAGTAGAAGCAAAGCTATCCGGAGGAAAAGACTCGCCGGGATTAAGAGCGGCTGTTGAAAAAGCCAAAAAAGTAAATATGCCCGGAGATGTTATTGAAAGGGCCATTAAAAAAGCCTCTGAATCGTCTGCTCAAATGGAACCAATCACTTACGAAGCGTATGGACCAGGCGGGGTTGGAATTATTATAGAAACCCTGACAGATAGTAAAAATAGAACCGTACAAGACATAAAACACATTTTGGCTAAAAATGGTTTCGCCTTGGCTGGCATTGGGTCTGTTGCTTGGGCATTTTTCAAAGAAAATTCTACCGAGGGGTTAGTTTGGATACCAACTACAACTATTCCTCCTTCTGATACCAATTTAGAATTATTAGATAAACTTGTAGACGAACTAGAAGAGTTGGACGACGTACAGGAGGTTTATACTAATGCAGAATAAAAATATGAGAATTTTAGGCATAGATCCAGGGTTTGAAAGATTGGGTGTCGCTATCCTTGAAAAAAATAAAGACGACAAAAAAGAAAGGGTTCTATTTTCTGAATGTTTTAAGACTTCTGCTAAATTAGAATTTCCTGAAAGATTATTTTTAATTGGAAAAGAAATAAAAAAGATAATAAAAAAATTTCAGCCGGAAATTTTAGCCATTGAAACTTTATTTTTCACCAGCAATCAAAAAACTGTAATGCACGTAGCAGAAGTGCGCGGAGTCGCTATTTATGAAGCATCTCTTGAAGGACTTAAAATTTTTGAGGCTTCTCCTCCTCAAATAAAAATAGCCATTACTGGTTATGGAAAAGCAAATAAAGAACAAGTAATGAAAATGGTGAGAGCCCTAGTTGAAATGGCTAAATTTAAAACTTCAGATGATGAATTGGACGCTATCGCTATTGCTTTGACAGCCTTTGCTCATATGAGGTTCTAGACTTATCCACATATTCTATTGCCAACCGTTTTAGATTTTGATACAAAGTAGTAAATTAACAATACCTGCCCGACTGAACTCAGTCGTTCGGGCAGGGGTCGTTCAATAAACGTAAAATTTTACATATGAGTTACGACGAAGAAGATTCTATGACCATGGATGACCCTGACTTAGAAAGAGAAGAGCCGTTAGAATTACCGGAAGAACCATTGGATGTTCCTGATGATGAAGAATACGATCCAGATAGCAGATATCACTAAATACAAAAAAACCGCTTTATTGGTGGTTTTTTTATTTAATTTTTATAAATCTTTTTTTGCCTATCTTAAATTTCATTCCGCTTTTGGGAATAAAATCGGCATCTGTTATTTTTTTGTTGGTTTCAAGGTCTGTGATTGCTTTTTCCTCTATCAATCTTCTAAAATCTCCTTTGGAGGATAAAATTTTTACTTCCACTAAAATATTCATCAAGCTTTCTCCTTTTTTTGTTTCAAGCTCCATTATTTCTTCTGGAATTTCTCCCTTTTGAAAAGTATTAATGAAGTTTTTCTCCGCTTTTTGGGCTTTTTCTTCACCATGATAAATAGCGACAATCTGTCGGGCAAGATTCATTTTCATGTCTTTTGGATTAACTGATTTATCTTTTAGCTTCTTTCTCACCTCCTCTACTTCTTTCGTCGGAGTAAAAGTACACAGTTCAAAATAATTTCCAATTGAAGAATCCGGAATAGACATTACCTTGCCATACATATCATTTGGTTCGTCAGTGATACCAATATAATTATCGAGGCTCTTGGACATTTTTTCTTTGCCGTCAGTTCCTTCAAGAAGTTTAAAAGAAAGCACTGCCTGGGGTATTTTTTGATTCATTTCCATGACATCCCGCCCAACTAACATATTAAAATGCTGGTCTGTACCGCCAACTTCAAGGTCGCACGAACCATAAATATTGGAGATTGCATTTGAGTCTATGCCTTGTATAACCGGATACAACATTTCATTCATAAAAATAGGCATATTTTCTTTTATTCTCTCCTGAAACATTTCCCTTTCTATCAATTGGCTGAAGGTAATTTTTCTCAAAATGGCGAGTAGGTTGATTAAGGTATAACTATTTATATTATTCTTTTGCATCCTTGTTTTTTCCCAGTGATGCGCTTTATTTATTATATGATTGCCTGGCAACGGAGGCGTAGTGGCAACAATTTTGTTTCCTATATTTATATTAATTATTTGTTTGTCAGGAGCAACAATATCATTTATAGAAACAAGCCAATCGGAATTTACTGTCCATGAAAAAACTTTTGGATCTTTAAGTAAAATTTTATCAACTTGATCTAAGTAAGTCTTCATGTTTTTTTTAATTTCTTCTAAATTTGTCTCGGGACGAATTTTGTTTTTCCCTGTCGGGTCTCCGATTTGCGCAGTGATATCACCAATAAGAAAAATAACCTTGGCACCCAAGTCTTGAAGTTGTCTTAATTTGCGAAGGACAACTGCGTGTCCCAAATGAAGATCCGGTCGTGTTGGGTCAACTCCAAATTTAATAATCACTTTTTCCGGATTAGTTTCTAGCTTTTTACGAAAAATTCCGCCGGGGTCGATAAATTCCCCTACCCCGCGTGTAAATAATTCGTCTATTCTCTCTCTGTCTGAAACAACTTTCATAGCTCGAATTATAACATATTTTCTGTTATTATTAGAAATAATGGAAAAAATATCCAAAAAAATAAAAGCTCACAAAAATTTCTTAATGTTTGTAGTTGGTATTTTTATTTTATTAGCTGGAATAATAATTATTTGGGTTTCTTCCCTAAAAATTCCTGACTTTCACTCATTTAATGACAGAAAAATTGTGAACTCTACTAAAATATATGACCGCACCGGAGAGATACTATTATATGATATACATCAAGATGTAAAGAAGACAGATATATCCTTCGAAAAAATGGGGGTGAATATAAAAAACGCAACAGTGGCTATTGAGGATTCTGAATTTTATAATCATAGTGGTATAAGAATAACTTCTATCGTTCGGGCAATTTTTTCAAATATATTTAATGTTGGGATAGGTGGTGGTGGATCAACCATCACACAGCAACTGGTGAAAAACACTCTTTTGACTCAAAAAGTAAGCTATATCAGAAAAATAAAAGAGTGGTTTTTGGCAATTAAAATAGATGGGTCAATGCCGAAAGAAAAAATTTTAGAAGCATATTTAAATGAAAATCCTTATGGTGGAAATGTGTACGGCATAGAAGAAGCAGCCAAAACTTATTTCAATAAAAACTCCCAAGATTTAACCCTGGCCGAAGCGGCATATTTAGCTTCCATTCCACAATCTCCAACCCTTCTTTCGCCTTATGGAAAAAATAAAGATAAATTGGACACCAGAAAAAATTTGGTGCTTTCTAGAATGCTAGAACTTAATTTTATTTCAGAAGAAGAATATAACACTGCTAAAAATGAAGTTGTAACCTTTATCCCACGAACAACTATTGGTATTAAGGCGCCTCACTTTGTTTTTTTTATAAAAGATTATCTTGAGCAAAAATATGGAAGCGAGTTGGCGGAAAAGGGTGGGCTAAATGTTATTACAACCCTTGACTATAATTTGCAGGAAAGAGGAGAAGAAATAGTAAAAGAGGGCGCCCTTAAGAATGAAAAAGATTGGAATGGTAAAAACGCCGGACTGGTGGCGATAGACCCCAAAACCGGACAAATTTTAACAATGGTAGGATCAAGAGATTATTTTGATAAAACGATAGACGGTAATTACAATATTACAACTGCTAATAGACAGCCAGGATCTTCTTTTAAGCCCTTTATTTACGCTACAGCCTTCAATAAGGGGTTTACCCCAGATACAGTATTGTTTGACCTGCCTACAGAATTTCAAACAACCTGTGATGTTTATGGCAAAGCTTTGCCCGGTCATAATCAAAAAGACTGTTACAAACCAGACAATTATGATGGAAAGTTTCGCGGTCCAATGTCACTTCGAGACGCCCTGGGACAGTCAATCAACCTTGTAGCTGTAAAACTTTTTTATCTGGCGGGACTTGGTGACTCACTTAAAACAGCTGAAGATATGGGTATTAGTACTTTAACTGACATAAGCCGTTACGGACTTACCCTTGTCATCGGGGGCGGTGAGGTGTCGCTTCTTGATATGGTTTCTGCCTATGGGGTTTTTGCCAACAACGGTGTAAGAAATCAATATACGGGGATTCTAAAAATTGAAGATAAAAACGGGGAAGTTTTAGAAGAATACATTCCTAATGCCAGAGAAGTTTTGCCTAAAAATACCACTTTAACTATTTCAGATATTCTCTCTGATAATATAGCTCGTGCCCCAACCTTCGGTTTGTCTTCTGTTCTTCTTATTCCTGGAAAAGATGTGGCTGTAAAAACAGGAACGACAAACAACAACAAGGACGCTTGGACTATCGGCTATACTCCCTCTATTGTGGTTGGTGTTTGGGCGGGCAATAATGACAATATCCCAATGAAGAAAGGGGGTTCAGCCGTGGCGGGGCCAATTTGGAATAAATTTATAAATGAAGTGCTAAAAATTCTACCAAATGAAAAATTCGAAAAACCTAACCTAGAAACCGACCCTCAAACAATAAAACCAGTAATCCGCGGATATTGGCAGGGGAACGAAAACTTTTTCATAGATAAAATTTCTAAAAAATTAGCGGGAGAATTTACACCCAAAGAGACCATTCAAGAAAAAGTAATAACGAATGTACACTCTATTCTTTATTGGATAGATAAAAATAATATCCTGGGACTACCACCTTCGAACCCCAATGATGATCCACAATTTAATCGCTGGGAAGTTCCTGTGCAAAACTGGTGGGCGCAAAACGGTGGAAAATATCAGAAAACAACTTGGGCTGAAAAACCAACAGAAATAGATAATATACACACTGGTATAATTGATCCATTTGTTTCAATAATTGAACCAAACACAACAATGGTCTATCCTCCCGACCAGAAAATACAACTAAAAATTCTGAATTCTGGTCGTTTTCCGCTTCAAAAAATGGAAATATTCATAAATAATACTTTCATAGACACCATCAAAACGCCTTTCAATTTTTCTTTTATCCCTAGAGAAACAGACAACATAAAATCGGAAAATGAACTAAGGATAATTTCTTATGATGCTATTTATAATCGCACAGAGAATGTCTTGGTCTTTAAAGTAAAACAATAACTATAGTATATCCAACGGGGTCTTCTTACCCAGTTTTTCTTTCAATTTTGAGAAAATTTTATTCTTATTCAAAAAAACCTCGTTCTTATAAATGGGTTTTATGTTTAAATAAATCACGTTGTTTTTTATTTTTACATCCTCAGGTTTTATCTGCAACCCAACAATTTGATGTAAAACATCTATAATAGAATTTTTTTTAACTTCTTCAGAAAAAAGTAAATTACTAAACCTCAACAATAAACCCTTTATTTCTATCATAATTACTTTATACTTTATAAACTTTATAACTTTCTACTACCCCTATCTGTTCATGGGCATTATAAGATAAGTAAAAGAATTATCTGAACTACCTGATATTACTATGGGCTTAGAAGACTGATTCAGCCTAATAGAAATACTGTCCGTGTTTATGGACTGAAAACAATCAAGAAAATATTTATAATTGAAACCGAGTAAAATATCTTTTCCTTTTATGGCAGCATCTAAATATGTTTTATTCTCTCCCACATCGTTGTTTTGAGAGGATAATTCAAAAACTTTTTCTTTTGGTTTAATTGAAAGAGTGATTTGATTAAATTTGTCTGAAAAAATATTGGAGATTCTGAGTGCGTTTAATAGATCTTGCTTTAATACCACCGCCTCGACACCAAACTCTTTAGGAATAATTTGACGATAGTCAGGAAAGACCCCGTCTATGACTCTTGATGTTAAATAAACACCTTCAGAGGAAAAAGAGATCTGATTTTTATTAAAACATACTCTTATGTTATCCTGTATTTCCCCGAAAATTCTCAGTATTTCTGACACGTTCTTAAAAGGAATAAGTATTCCCGGAAGTTCTTCAACTTTTTTCATCTTAATTTTCTTTTCTGCTAGTCTAAAAGAGTCTGTTGAAACAAAGACCAAATTATCTTCGTTGGAATATATATAAACACTCGAAATTTCCGGTTTTATGTCAGAGGGAGAGGAACTGTAATATACCGACTTTATACCATCTACTAGTTTTTTAGACTCTATTTCAAAAGTTTTTCCATCAACTGTTGGTATTGTGGGAAAATCATCGTGTGTTTGGCCCTTTAATTTTATCCTATTCTTCTTTGTTTTGATCAGCAAATTCCCGTCTTCGCTTTCAAGTTTTATGTTCTCGTTTTGAAAAATATTAGAAAAAACACCAGCCAGGGTTGTTCCGGAAATAGCTATAATACCTTCTTTTTCAATTTTTGCCGGAATTTCTATCTCAACACCCAAACTTAGGTTGGTGGCGCGAAGTTTCAAAGACTTTCCTGAGGCAATAAATAATATTGAACTTAAAACAGGTAGGGTTAAGTTTTTACCTGTAATTTTCTCTACCTGCAAGATTCCGTTTTTAATTTTTTCAATCTCACATTCTAGTTTCATTTGTTTATATACTATATATTTAATCTATTAATATTATTAAGGTTGTTGAAAAGTGGATAAACAGATCACATATTGTCTTGTATGGTTATTTGATAAATTTGGTTTTATTTTCAGATATAATAAGTTTTTATTATTAATTTGTTTTTTAAAAAAATGTATTTTTCTACTTTTTTATTAACAGTTTTTACTTGAACCGATTTCATTTTTTTAACTCCTTATTAACAGCTATTTAAACATAATTCTTATTTGTTCCAATTCTTGTAATAATTGTGGATTGTTTTTTAAGTCTGCCTTAATTTTTAAATATGAGTGTATTACTGTGGTGTGGTCTTTACCACCCAACTTCTGTCCAATTAAAGGATATGACACATTAAAATCCTCTCGGAGTAGATACATTACCACCTGTCTTGCTTTTACTATTTCTTTTCTTCTTGTTTTTTCATAAACCAACGATTCTTCTAGGGAATAATAATCGCTTACTATTTTTACAACATCTTTTATAGCCACATTTTTCTTCGGTCTTATGTTGTTTTTTATCAGATTCTTAACCTCAGATACAGAAAGAGGCTTATTTTTTAAGCGATATTGGCAAACTATGATATTCAAACTCCCCTCCAATTCACGAATATTGCCTTGTATGGTTTCCGCGACGTATTCTATTATTTCTTGTTCTAGATCAATACTTAATTCTCTTAATTTTACTTTTAAAATTGCAAGGCGGGATTCATACTCCGGCTCAGAAACATCCACTATCATTCCGGCTGCGAAACGGGACTTAAGACGGTCCGCTAGCTCGGGGATATAATTAGGATGTTTATCAGAAGAAAAAATAATTTGTTTGTTGTTCTCATAAAAGGTGTTAAATGTATGAAAAAGTTCCTCTTGAATTTTTTCCATTTTACCGATAAACTGAATATCATCTATAATTAGAAGATCATATTTGCGGTATTTTTCTTTGAAAGAATTCGCTTTGTTGTTTTGTAATGAGTTTATAAAATCCGTGGCGAACTTTTCTAGGGTTAAATAGTGCACTTTTTTGTTGGGGTGCTTATCTTTTATCGCATTTCCTATTGCTTGGATTAGGTGTGTTTTGCCAAGCCCAGTACCCCCATAGACAAAGAAGGGATTGTATTTGGTTCCGGGGTTTTCTATTATTGCTTGAGAGGCAGCGTATGCTAATTCATTAAAAGGTCCCACAATGAAAGAATCAAAACGGTAACGTGGATTTAAATTATCATCCGGGTTTATATATAAATCTTTTAGAGGTAACTCCTTGTTTATATAAATTTCATTCATTGGTGATATTTCTTGTTTGCTGGCTTCCGTTTTGGTAATGATATATTCTACGGCCCTCATGTTTTCGTATGCGTCAGCTATGGTCTTGGTGATAAGTTTGTGGTACTTGTTCTTAAGCCAGTCACGAACGAATTCATTTGGCACACCAACATAAACAATGCCGGTTTCCTCTTTTAGAATATGCGTGTTTTTGAACCAGGTACTGAAATTTGCCTTGGAAATACCCCCTTCAATTTCTACCAGACAATTTTTCCAAAGCTGTTTTGTGTCCATTGATAAAGATTATACTACAATATTTTTTTATGCAATTGTAAAAAACTTATTAACTGTGTTGATAAACTGTTGATAATGTTATATACTCTTTTTATGTCACAAACATATCAGCCTAAAAAAAGAAAAAGAGCTAGGACCCACGGATTTTTATCTAAAAGCAAGACTGGTTCAAAAGTACTTTTACGAAGAAGAAGAAAGGGGCGCGCTAAACTTTCTGTATAAAGATGCTTCCCAAAAAGAATAGATTGAGTAAGAAAACAATAGAGAAAATCTTTGAAGGGGGCAAATTTATTAATTCCCCCGACCTGACTTTGAAGTTTTTAGTTGTTCGCGGAAAAGAAAAACAGACGTCTTTCATTGTTCCTAAAAACATAGCCAGACTTGCTGTTAGAAGGAATTCTTTGAGAAGGAAAAGTGATATTATTTTAAGAAAATATTTTAATGAATTCCCCGCCGGTTTTCTAGGTGTTTTTATTTTTAAAAAATATCAAGATGACATTTTAATACTTGAAGATGAAATTAAAAATATACTCAATAAAATTAATTAATTTTTACCAAAAAACAATAGCTGTTCCGATTAATAAATTTTTGGAATATTTCGGCTTATTGAGGAACAATTCTTGTGTTTTTTTCCCTACTTGTTCTGAATATACAAAGGAGGCCATAAAGAAATACGGTATTTGGGAAGGAATCTTTCTTGGATTTTTGCGCATCCTTCGTTGTCATCCTTGGCAGAAAAATCACATCGATTTGTTAAAATAAAAAAGGGAACACTTTTTGTCGGTACGGATTTTTTGAAGCTTAAAAAATCCTGAAATTTTCGCGCCGTCGCGCTCAAAACCCCTTAAAAAGTGTTCCCTTTTTTATTTCCAATAGAGACTTTGATTTTTAAACATTTTCATATAGAATGAAAGAATGCTTCAAAATATTTGGGACACCGTTTTATATGGGCCGCTTTTAAATGCTTTGGCCTTTTTGGTTTCTATTATTCCGGGTGGTGATATCGGTATCGCTGTTATTATTCTCACTCTTTTCGTTAAAACCGTACTCTTCCCTCTTTCTCAACGCTCTATAGAAAGTCAGATAAAGATGAATCTACTTGCCCCGGAACTTAAAAAAATAAAGGATAATGGGGCAAGCAAAGAGGAACAAGCAAAACAAACCTTTGAACTTTATAAACATCACAAAACCAATCCTTTCTCTGGATGTCTTTTGGTTTTGATTCAAATCCCGGTTATTTTTGCCCTATACTATGTTTTTTTGAAAGGGATAAATTTTGAAGGTGGTTTGCTTTATCCTTTCATTCGCATCCCAGAACATATGAATATGGTTTTCTTAGGTGTTCTTGATATCAGCCAGAAGAAAATTATAATCTTGGCAATTCTTGCCGGCTTATCCCAATATTTTCAGGCCTATCTTATGCCCAAACCAGCCATTTCGGATAAACCCGCCACTTCTTTTCAGGAGAATTTTACCAAAAGTATGCAAACTCAAATGAAATACGTTTTTCCCCTGGTGGTGGCATTTATCGCTTATAGTGTTTCCGGGGCAGTTGCATTATATTGGATTACCAGCAATATCTTTGCCATAGGGCAACAGGTTTATGCGAACAGAAAAAAGAAATTAGCCCTTGAAGCGGTAAAACAACAAAACTGATATGAATAAATCAGAAATGCAAAATTTAATAAAAGAACTTATTGAAAAAACTACAATATCTGTAAGTAAAATTTCTGTTGACGAAGATAAACCCACTTCTCTTCATTCAAACGCAAATAAAACTACTTGGTTTTCAGTAGAAGTAAGTCAGCCACATTTTTTTTGGGACCGTGGAGGCGAGGCTCTTTTTGCTGTAAACCACCTTGCTCGCAGAATAATTGAAGCTAAAACCCCCAAAGAAACAGAAAAATCAAACAACCCTAAAGATACGCTTGCACAAGAAGGCTTGGGAATTCTAATTGATATTAATGGTTTTCAAAAAAAACATATAGAAAACATCCATGCCATAGCATATATGATGGCTGAAAGGGCGAGATATTTTAAGTCAAATATAGAAATTGATCCAATGCCGGCTTTTGAGCGTAGAATAGTACACGAGTTTCTGTCTGATGTAGCTGATTTAAAAACTGAATCACAGGGCGAGGGACTTTCTCGCCGGGTAGTTATTAAGTATATTGGGGCGATATAAAACAGAAAAAGAACGATTTTAGTCGGTACGGATTTTTTGAAGCTTAAAAAATCCTGAAGTTCTCGCGCCGTCGCGCTCGAAACCCCTTTAAAATCATTCTTTTTCTATTTTAATTGCAGTTCCCAAAGATAAGAATCTTTTTTATTTACAAAAAATAGGTAATTTTGTCCCCCATCTAAATTAAGTTTTATGCCATCTATCTCTTCTCCATTTTCTACTAAAACTGGATCTGCTATCATTGTTGTGTTTCCGCTTTTGACATCTATTTTCCATATTTCATCCGAAAAAGAAATTTCTCCTTGATACCAAGAATCCGGATATTGAGCTTGCTCTATGAATCTCGGCACAGCGCAGTAGATAATATCACTTGCCGACCCCCCCCAGACACATTTTTCCGGCAAGGTCTTTACGCCGAGGAGATTTGAATTACCCGTATCTCTATTGAAAACACTTAACGACAGATTATTGTTGCTATAAAGGACTATTCTTCCATTAGGGCTTGTGAGTGTTGTTAATCCATTTATCCCACCTAGAATTTTATTAAAATCTTTTTTGTCCGGGTCAATTGCATACATATAACCCAAAACATTGGCAGAGGGTTTAGTTGTAATTGTAATCATTTTATTATTAGGCCAAGAAGACAGCCATTCTGTAAAAGGAGAATCAAACACTTGAACTCTTGCGTTCGTTTGTGGAACGAGGGTTATGCCCAGTGCGCCGTCTCCCACATCAAATAAGTAAAATATTTTTGAAGTGTCTGGCGACACGCTTATATCAGAAATATTTTCTGGCAAAAAAGAACCCTTGATTTCATTTGTTCCCACAGAATCTGATCCCAGGAATTCTTTTGGAAGAGCGCCAACGAAAGTTTCTATGGTTCTATTGTCTGTCTTTAAATAACGCATAATTACAGACTCCCCTTCGTTTCCGAAGAATGCTTCATATACTCTTGGTATTACTGATGAAGAAAATTTACGCTCGTCTATTTTGTCCGCGAAAGTCTGATAAATGTTTCCTGTAGCCTTATCTACATACCTTAACATAGGCACAAATTCAGTCAGACCCCCTGAATCCCCTTTGGCAGGGGGAGTTAAATTATCCTCCTCCCCTGACACTTCTTTATATCTTTCTTTCATATATGTTCCATAACCTGCCACCGGGAAACTAGAAACCTTTTTTAAACTTACATTTTGCATTTCTTCTTCTGGGGCAGGCTCAAATCCAGAAATATCAGCCGGAGTCGTGGTGTCCGAAGGTGTTGCGGTTTTGCTTTTACCGAATGGAAGAAAATTTGCAAAAAAATTCGTGCCTTCTGTGTCATCTATTGTCTGCTCTTCGGGTTGATAAAAGTAAAAAAACACAAAAGCACCAGCTACTATGACCACTAGAACCATTATTAATAATATAAGATTTCTTTTTGACATAAAATTAATTATTTTGTGTTATACATTGATCATATAAACTAACTCTTAGTGGGGTTTCTTTGTTTACAAAAGCCTTAGGATTATTTTTCCCACCATCACAACTTCCCGAATGATACATTCTAAATGTTTTTTCAATATTTTTTCCACAAGATTCATATGCTCTTTTCATAATTTTTACTGCTGCTTCAATGTCTTTATTTACATCATTTAATATTTCTTGAGCCCCTGTGGATCCTCCATGATTTGGACCAAAAGTTACACCAAAAAGACCAACAGAGTGAGAAAATCTCCAATCTATACTTGAGTTAGAATCATTATTTTTGAAACTGTTTTTGGTTATTAGATCATTATTTGGAGTGAACGTTGTTTTGTCATATTTTATACCAGAGTTTATAAAAGTTTTTCTCGATGGAACACCTACAAAAGGAACATTTTCATCGTGTCCAACTTGATTAGGTATACCACTAGATTCTCTTTGTATTGCAACCTGTAAAAGACAGTTAGGTATGTTGTTTGTTGTTGAGATAGTTTTTATTTTATCGTAATAACTTGTTTTCTTGAATTTTGTATCTGTTGTTTGTGTTTGTGATAATCTATATTCCCTTGCCGATTCTGGTTCTATCACTATTGTTGCCATTGGTAATTTATCTAAACACACACTTAAGAGTTGAGGGTTTATAGTATTTAATATTAAATAAGCACCTAAGGCTATGAGAAGTCCTAGTATCGCATTTCTGATTGTATCCTTGCCGGCTTCTTTAGAAGAAATAAGGTCACTAGTCATATACTCTATTCCTCCCATCACAATCATTACCATAGCCAATACTGCAGCAATACCTATAACCAATTTAATTATTATATTTAAATAATTTCCAAACGGGCATGGGTTGGTGCAACTTCCCGGTATAATATTTCCTTTTTCATCAAATTTACATCCGGGATCAGTTTGAATTGTATCTCCCAATCCAGGCAATGGAGCAAGTGGAGTATAAGTGGTGTCTGTATCTTGTATACAAGCTGTTTTATCAGCATTTAATTTCTGTGGTAACACACAGTTTAGTGTAAGTATTACAGTATCTTTACAAATACCTTTAACTAAAACTTGTTTAGGGTCAATACAATCTTTTATTGTTATTGGAATACTAGGTTCGTATAATGTACCATTTAAAGTAGCGTTGGCTTTCAGTGTGAAAGTTCCTTCTATAAGAGAGCTATAATTAACAAAACAAGATTGAACCCGAGAAGGTCCAGGCATTGTGCATGTTTTGGGATTAAGACCAGTGTCATTTCCTAATGAAGAAAAAGAAACTATTTCTCCACCTATTTGTGTAATTGTTGTATTAGTAGCTATTACTTTTACAGTTTCTCCTATTTTTAAATTAACTTTTCCTGTTTGGGGGTCAGATTTATCTGTAGAAATTGTTAGATTATTTTCTGTATTTTTGTTAGAACTTGGTGTGGTGAAGGCAACACTTGCCATTATATATTTTATAGTTTCACCCTCTATCGCCATTCCGACATATTTTCCACCAGGACTTAATCCAGAAAATGATGAGCTGGCGTTTCCTTTAATGTCACTAGTAGTCTTTTGTGATTTAAAATATTTAGGTGTATGGGTGGGGTCAGTAACACCAACCTCAAAAGTTATTTTGGAACTTAGTCCAAGCCCTTTAGCATTTAAAGTGACCGATGTTGATTTTAATGCTGTAGTTGTTAATGTTGTTTCAGCAAAACTTTGATTAAAAGGAAAAAATAAACCAAATAAAAATATTGCTAAGTATGTTATAGTTATTATTTTTTTGAATATATTTGATTTCATTTTGTATTAAAACCTTACATTGATTTGTTTCTCTATGCTTTGGAAGAGCGTTCTAATATTATTAACGACAACTTTAATTGTGGCGCTTCCGGATTGTCCAGCTTCTGGTTTAATGGAAAGTATGTTTTTAGGACTTGGTGTTTGTATTTTTTCTCCATTTAAGGACCAATCGAAAACAAGATCTGCTGAATTTAGATTTTGGGGCGAAAAGAAATAGGGTTCAACTGTGAGTGTCTCCCCGTTGGGATTTATTGTAAATCCGTTATTTAAAGTTCTTTCCCATTTTACACCGAGCGCTGGATCATTCTGATAGAAAAGTATTTTGGGGTTTGTCGTGTTTAAGGTTATTTTTCCGGAAGTGCTAGCTCCTCCAGATATATCGGATACTTTTACTTCGATAATATTTCCTTTATCCAGATAGCTGTTTTGAAAAATAAAATAATTTTTACCCCAGCCGGAAGAATCGGATTGAGTTTTACTGTCTTTTTTCCAAACATAGGATAAATTATTGATATTTACTTTTCCGTTTTGGTTTATTATGCTTGGCACAGCCACTATTTTAAGTGTTCCCTGACTGGTGACCAACGCCTTCCCTTTATAAAAAGGAGGGGTGTAAGAGTCGTAGGCCTCCCAAAGCATATCCAACTCTGCCGGTGTTATGGTCATTGTTTTTGATATACTTTGTCCGTCAACGGTGTCTATGGTCACGGACAAAACAGTAAAAGACCCGGTGTCTTCTGTTTTGAAGGAAAAAGATTTTTTTCCTATACCCCCGCTTGTTTCTTGATCGTTTACGGACCAAAAGATATTTGCCTTGTCAAGATTGATGCTGTGACTATTTAAAGTGGCGTTTACACTTTGATTTTGACTAGGATATTGGGGTGAAATACTAAGCACAATATCTGTGTCACGTACTTGAGCACGAGCGAAAAATCCCGCAAAAGCGGTGGTAAGTACTAATGTTAAAATTATATATTTTTTCCGCATTTTACTTTATAAACTTTATAACTTTATGAACTTTCCACCACTCAATTATATATCAGCTAGCAACTAGAACCTAGAACCTAACCCTTCTCTTCTGTCTCTGTTTTTTCTAGGTCATGTTTTGCTTTCTTGATTGATAATATCTGAGATGGATCAGAAGTGATGATCTGGTCTTCCGTATAGGAAGAAATAACTTTTATGGCCACATGTTTTAGTCCGGCGAAGAAGATGCCCTCTCCTATTCCAGACTCTAGTAGCAGGTATTTTTCTTCGTCGGTAAGATTAAAAGTTTTTTGTAAAACATCAATAGTAGTCGGGGATTGTTTTAAGAGAAGTTGGATAGAAGAGTTAGTAATAATAGGAATGCCATAAGGAGATTTCATGAAATCTGCCGCATCTTGAGTGATGGTAGAAAGACCCAAGTAATATTTTCTTCCTCGTTTAGCGATAGAATATAGAAAAGATGCCGTATCTTCAGATTTCATCATCCACCACGCTTCATCCACAACCAAAAGACGTTTTTTTAGATTTTTGCGTATAGTCACCCAAATATAATGCATCACAATATACATGGCGACTGGTTTTAATTCGTCTTCCATGTCCCGGATAGAAAATACTACAAATTTTTTATTAATATTTACGTTCGACGGCCTATTGAGAAAAGTAGACCAGGTGCCTTTGGTGTATTTGACCAATCTTTGCATCACTGAATCGCTTCCTTCCATACCCCCTAATACCAATTCAAAATCTGAGAGAAGTGGTGGTTCAATATTTGAAAAATCTGAGTCGGGGGTTATGTCTTTTATAGCATAAGTTTCTGAAATGGCACGGTCCACCATGGAATCTTCCTCTGGAGTGAGGCCACCTAGCATCAATCTAAAAAGTCCGACTAAATTGATAATATTTGAACGAAGGACGTCTTCGGCTGACTCATCTTCACGTGGTATCGGTAAATCAAAAGGATTAATATGGTGGTCTGAAGAAAGAGAGATATTAAAATATCGTCCCCCCACAGATTCAGCTAGGTATTCATATTCTCGTTCCGGGTCTATTACTATGATATCTACATCAAACATCAAAGATCTTAAGATTTCTAGTTTTGTTGCGTAACTTTTTCCTGAGCCAGACTTGGCAAAGGTCACAGAATTATAATTTTCCAATGAAAACCTGTCAAAAATTACCAAGCTTGAATTGTGCCTATTGACGCCATAAAGTATTCCCATATCGGAAGTTAAATCAAAAGAGACAAAAGGAAAAACACTGGAAAGTGGTTCGGAATTTAATTTTTGGTGAATGTCTAACAAGTCATTGCCCAAAGGTATGACACTTTTGAAACCCTCTTCTTGTTGAAAGAGGGCCGGTTTAATATATATTAATCTTGATTCAAGTATTGATTTTATTTCGTTTTCAACTTTGTAAAGCTCCAGATCGTTATCAGCATAAACTGTAATATAAATACTGACGTCAAACATTTTTTGTTGTGCTTGGATTAGATTATCGCGGAGTCCCTCCAGATCTTGATAGGCGGTATCGAGCATCGGATCGCGAACCATTCCCTTTCCTTCACGCACGCTTATTTGACTTTGAACTTCGGCCACTTTTTTCTGAAATTGTCTCAAGGCGAGTGACGTATCTATAGGGTGGATGAAAATTGAAATGTCAAAGACTTTATCCAAATTGATTATAGGAGAAAACCAATTGTCACTTAAAAATCTGGGATAAGATATGATGAAAAAAGTACGAGCGATTTTATCACCTAGGTTTATAGACTTGGATTCAATTTTTAAAGCGGACGGCGCAATAATATCTTGGAGTTCTAGCTTAGCTGATTCATAAATTTCTTCTGGTAATACTGCTAAAACAGAAGCACTTGCTCCAGCATTTTCGTCGTTTTTATTTTTTCCAAATAATTTATCTAGTATAGACATTTTTTGTATTTACTTTCTACTTTATAAACTTTATGAACTTTCTACTTCAATCTTCCCTTCTAACTCACCCGGATTGAAAACTTTATAAAATACTTCCACTACCTCTTCTGTTCCCAGTTGGGCCGATTTTATACCACAACGCGAAAGTCCTTGCTGTATGACACTTACCCTTTGTTCCAATTGGGACCTTTTTTCTTCGAAATCCAATTGATTTTTGAGTTCCTCTTCCTTTCTACTTTTTTTAGAAAACAAATTTTTAAATATTCCGGATTTAGGTTTTAAATTTACATGTGTATAGGGCACTACCACAAAAAAGTTTTTTGTCATGATGCTTACTGATTCGGTGAAATTTTTAATGAATTCTATGTATTCTTTTGTTTGTAGTTTTAGTAATGGTTCGCTTTGCACCCTCATTCTATTTTCTAAAAGCAAAAGATAAGGTCTGATGTCCAATCTTCTCGATTGTATTGATATTTGTACAGAAAAATCTAAAGTATTTAGGAAGTTTTGAAACTGGAGTATTATAGCTTTTTGTTCCTCATCCGATTTTAGAGATAAGTTGATTGAATTAGCAAGCACAATTGCTCGGAGCCCTCCGTCTTTTAGGGCGATAATGCCATCACGGATTTCCTTGATTGGCACGAACTCTTGAGTTGCTTTTGCGTTTATTGCCATAATTATTTTTTTAAGTCCAGAACGTCTAAGCTCCAGGCTAAATCTCTAAGCTTGCTTCCACTGAGTTTTATTCCGCTTTGATTCATCGTTTCTCTTTTTAATTCAGCTGTCGCCTTTATTTCCTGTTGCTGTTTATTTTTTATTTTGATTTGATGTCTTTTCCAAATGTAAAGTTTATTCTGCATTGCATATTTTAATCCGGCCTCAATCATATTAATGAAAGGTTTGCCGTTAGGACGGTAAAAGACAAGGGCTGCAGATAATCCCGCTATGGTTAGAATAGGTATAGCACCTAGCCATATTCCCAATAATTTAAACAATATGTAACATATTCCTGCCCCACCTACCAAATAAACAAACTGCTTAAAAGTAAATGGGCCAAAAATTTTGTCTTCTATTTCTAAAAATTGTGGTACTTTGAATTGCATAAATTTATTGTGGTATTTCCCTATATGGATCTATTTTAAGTTTTGTTTTTTCTTCCTCAGAATTTTTTGTCATATTCGAGAGAGAGTGTTCCGTCTCAACTGTTGGAATTTGGAAAGATCCAGAAAGTTTTTTAGATAAAATTGAAGATGGCACTACCTCTTTTGGTTTGTCTGTATTTGCCGGTGGAGCGGAAAGCTCTTTTTGAACCGACAAATCCGGATTTTCTATTTTTTCTAACAATTCTTCTCTGCTTTCTAGGTGATTTTCTGAATTTTTAGGTTCCCCCGTTTGTTTATCTTCAGATATTTTTTTTCTTTCAATGTTTTTTATGAGTTCTTCGCGGATTTTTTTAAAAACTTTTTCATTCATTTCGTTCACCAACTCATCCACTTGAGCTCTCACTATTCCCATCCTCTTTTCTAGTTCTTTTGGATAATCTTCTGGATTAATGAGCCCGCAGAGCAGTAGTTCTGTTTCAGTTTCGAGGTCTTCTAGTTGTGTATAGCTGTATCCTTTCTCTGTCCTCATTGACAAAATTGTTGTTTTCCAATCGACACCATCAATAGCACGCCTGCTTTCCTCTGACAGTGTTTCCTTGGCTTTGTCTATTTTTATTTTTAATAAATCTATCGTTGTATCCATAATGTTTATTATATATTAATTATTTTACTTTTTCTCTTCTTGTATGCCTGCAAGAATTTTATTTGCTGCTTCTCTTTCACCCCGGAAAGAATGTTGTCCACGAGAAGTTATAAAGTTTATAGTTTGTGACCAGCCCCCTTGAATTGTTTTAGCATAATTTTCTCTTCTTGTTCTATTTTCTGCAACAACTTCATTTTGAGCCTCTTTTAATGCTTTTTCGGCGTCTTTAATAGGTTGTTCTTCAATTTTTAATTGTCTCTTTTTGTCTTCTACATTATCAACTGCAGAATCTCTATACAATCTTTGAGAATTTGCTTGTGCACTATTCCCACCAAATTTATCAATTGCATCTTTTAATTCTCTTTCGGTTTTGACGAGCTCCTTTTCCGCATCTGCTACTTCCTTAGTATAGGTTGCTATATTAGCCTGTCTCGTTGGATCTGATTTTGCTTTATCAAGATCGTCTAGTTTTTTATAAATATTTTGTTTTGATTTTTCGTCTTCTCCAACCTCAAGTTCTTTTGCTCTTTTTTGTCTATCTATTACTTTATCTGCTCTTGCTTTAGCAAACCCACCTTCTTTCGGTTTACCGATATTTGTAAGACCAGCATTAGCCAAACCCCTACCGCCAACTTTTATTCCACGAAGATCCATGCTTCCACTACCAGCAAACTTTCCAAAACTCCTAAGTTGTTTTGCACCGAAAGTCCCCCTTGCTTCTGCAGCTTTTAGTGCACCTGAACTTGCTATAGCAGCACCAGCTCTACCTAAGGTTGCTCTACCCAACATTGCCGTTCCACCAGTCGCCGCACCCAATGCCAAACCACCAGCCACTGCACCAATTTTGTTTACAGCCGCACCGATACTACCGGAGAGTTTTACAGCTAAGTGTTTAGCTTTTAACAAAAGAATAAAGATAATAGCAAATGGGATTACTATACCCATCAAATGTTGTATTGTATCAGATCCTGTAGGATATATAGTAATAGTTTTAAGAAAATCAGTGAATAATATTATAATATATAAAAAGAATATAAAAAAAGGAGCAAGAAAGGCATTTTTTAATAAATCATCCCACCACTCTTTGTGACCGAAGCCCGGTATATTAAAAGGTATAGTATAAGATGCAAAAGCGATAGGAGAAAAAACCATAGATATCCAAAGAGATACAACCCTAGCTACAAAAAGAAGTGCTACCGAAAAGAAAATGTAAGCGGTAAATAAAGTAATTACCAATGCCAGAATGGTTATAAATATAAAAGTACCCGCATTTTGGTCATATTCAGTTTGATCTGACATAATTTCTTGGGGATCAAATTTGTTAATTATTCCAATTGAGACAGATTTTTGCCCACCAACACCAGCTTCAGAATCCTTTAAAGTTCCATCTGCATCTTGGGTGTTTGCATCTTTTGAGGTTATATTGTTGTAAAAAACTTTTGCCAGGATATTTGAAGCATCAATCACAACCTTTGTAGTAAATAAACTAAAATTTATAATCAAAGCAACCAAAATAACTGCACTAATTAGTTTTTTATTATCTGTGACATTTAAGCCAAGTATTGTTTTGAGGGCTACATAAAGAAGAGCAATTATGAAAAATATATTTGCTACATCTCGCACAGCGCCCCATGCTTTTTCTACAAAAGTATTATCATATGAAGAACTATTAGTGGAATAATATACAAAAAAATCAAGAAAACTTCCTGCTAATCTAGCTACCCAAGCAGAAGCTTCCCAAAATAAATAAAGTATTCCTGCAATACAACCTGTAAGATTTGGACTTAAAGGATTAAGGCTACAACCTAAGTCTAAACCACCGCCGGGTGTGTTGATTCCATCTGTTGGAGGATCGATAGGGAGATCTCCTTTTATTAATTCATCTTCTTTGGGAGTAGAAAAACTAGCTGATGTTCCAAATTTGTAATAATTTTTATCAGTTGACCCGAATAAATCTATGCCTTTTCCACTATTTCCCAATGATGTATAGTAAAGTTCCGCTGTATAAGATTTATCAGCTGTGAGTCCACCAACTGTTATATATTGGTCTGATATATTTGGTCCTATAAGAGTCCAAAAGTAAGGAACACCCGTTGTTTTTGTCACCTTTACTATTTCTACTGAAAAATCATATGAAGAGACATAGTTACCATTTTCCATTATCACTAAAACTATACCTCTTGTTTGTAGTGAAACAGAACCAGTAAGAGCGTCATAATTTGCAAAATGTATTTTTTCCCAATCAGATTGAGGTCCTTTGATGTTAACCAAAAATTCTGCTACCTTTTGACTTGAATTTTGCCAAACCACAGAACTTTCAGATAGAAGATTATTATAGTTTGTCGATTGAGCTAATACAGTTTTATTTTTGAATCCACCCGAAACAGGCGCCAAGAAAATAGCTATCATGATCACCGATACTATTATTTTTTTCCAAAACTGTTTCATTTTATTTTTTGATTTGTTTTTTGCTAACGTCTAGATCCTAATGCCTAGTGCCTAAACCTATTTTTTAAAATAATATTCATAATCAGAAGCTTTTTTGAAAACAGTGGTTACATTTCGAACATCTACTATTTTATAATCGTAATATTCGTAAACGGTCAATTTGTTTCCAATAAGTTGAAGTTGATAGGCTACTATGTCTGGGAAGCTGACACGTATTTCCCTGCCGTCTCCAGTGACATAACCAAACATTTTTGCCAGTTGATGAGATAAATCCCAAGCAAAAGTTAAGAGGTCGGTTCCTTCTTCATAACCATACAATTTAGCGAATTCTTTATCTGCAATTATTTGTCGGGTAAATACTGTCTCGATACCTTCGTGATAACGAACAATAGCATCCCAAGGCGGAGTAGCTTTTTGCCCCAAAACAAGCGGTTTTGTATTTATTATTCCATTGCCATTTGCGTTGCTTTTCCAAGTTCCGTCATTAGGATTGCCATTTGCTCCTCCTGTTCCATTTATCCATGTGCCTGAACCTGCGCCTCCCGTCCCCGTCCCATTTGTCCAAGTTCCGGAACCGGTTGCACTGCTCCAAGTTCCAGTACCATTCCCTGTTCCAGTCCAAGTAACAATTCCGGTTCCCCCTGTTCCGGTAGTGGCCGTCCAAGTTCCGGAACCTGTTGCGCTGTTCCAAGTTCCGCTACTTCCGCCATTGGTGCTATTCCAGGTTCCATCTGTCCATGTCCCCGAACCTGTTCCACCAGTCCCTGTTCCAGTTGTCCAAGTTCCGGAACCGGTTGCACTACTCCAAGTTCCAGCATTTCCTGTTCCAGTCCAAGTCCAAGAAGCGGTTCCCACTCCTCCCATTCCAGTGATAGTTGTCCAAAATCCTGACCCTGTTCCAGTAGTCCAATCACCACTACTACTGCCACACTGTCCACCGGTATCAATACCCGTTTCATTTCCATTCTTTATACCATCGTAACAATTACCAGTAAGAGAAGTGCCACCATAGCATCGTCCACCGGTATCAACATCTTTTTCATTACCATTCTGAATTCCGTCGTAACAAGTACCGACAGAAGTACCGCATCGGCCACCTACATCCACTCCTGTTTCATCACCGTTTTTAATTTTGTCATAGCAACTGCCGTCGAGAAGAGTGCCACATCGTCCACCGGTATCAATGCCTGTCTCGGTACCATTCTGAATTCCGTCGTAACAAGTACCGACAGAAGTACCACATCGGCCA
>LBRM01000011.1:0-38356 GCA_000991415.1 Candidatus Nomurabacteria bacterium GW2011_GWA1_36_15
ACCAGACACGGAAGGCCAAGGCCAAACATGATCAAAGCTCCCATAAAATAGTGTTCTAGGTAATAACCGGAAATAACCCTATTGAAAGTATAACAAAGGGCAAGAGGTAAGCAACTAGACGAGGTCGGCTTTTTGTTTTTAAATTATTCTTCCTCGCCGAAACGTTTATATTTATGAACTATAGCATTATTAAACCAATGTTTAATCTCATGTTCTGCCTCTTCCGGCGTTTCAGAGCAATGTATAATATTCATAACTGCTCGTTTCTCTTTATTAGCTAGAGCGGGAGAATCTATCGAAAAATCTCCACGAATAGTGCCCATATCCGCCTTATAAGGCATGGTATCACCAGCAATTTTACGAACTACGTCCACCGCATGTACACCCTGTACAATCATTTTCACCAGAGGAGCACTCATCATATAATCAACTAACCATTTACGGATGTCCGGACCAATCTTATGGGGCTCTATGGTCCCAAAATCTGCCATCGCATCATAACCGTATTTTTCATAAGTATTCATTGTCTTCTGACCAAGTCTGGTAATCCATTCCTCGTTTTTGGGATAGTGATTATCTATTTCATGGTAGGTCGGTTGGAACATTTCAAGGGCTACAATTTTCAAATCTCTCTGTTCAAAACGACGAATAATTTCGCCAACAAGACCTTTTCTGACTCCGTCCGGCTTTATCATTACATATGTTTGTTCTTCTTTTGGGTGTTTCATAAACTTTTTAATTAAAAAAATAAACTATAATGAATCCATCTTAGCAAATTTTTTAAAATTATTCAAACTATTGCATGGAAGTATATCTGGCCATAATTTCTTTCTCTACTTCTTCACGATCACGTCCATATTTCATATAAGAAAGCTGTTTCAAATCATCTATAATTTCTCTATCTCCTCGCTCTGGTGCTATGGTTTTTATGTTGAATGGTTTTGTTGGCTGACCATTTATTAACATACTCATATAAGCATTATAATTATCTAATTTCGTTATATCCTGCGCGTTGAATATCGGTTTAAATTTCGGTTCTAAAAAATTCGCGTCTTCAGTGCCAACCCGAAATACTGCCATTGAACCGACGTTGCCAAAAACCGCATTTTTTATATTTTCTTCTAATTGATTAATATATTGATGGGCTATATTTAAGGACAACCTATATTTTCTGGCCTCGGATAAAATAGAAGCAATGGAATCTGTAGTCACATTTTGAAATTCATCTATATAAAGATAAAAGTCATTTATCGGCTTGCCAAACATATCCACTCGAGAAAGGGCCGCCATTTGAATCTTTCCTACCAGCACCAATCCAATCAAATTTGCATTGATATCTCCCAATCTTCCCTTAGAAAGATTCACCAAAAGAATTTTTTTCTCGTCCATAATTTTTCTAAAATTAAAAACTGAATTTTGTTGGAGCACCACCGGACGCATAATGTCATTGGATATAAAATTATCAAATTTTGATGAAATATAAGGCACAAAATTTGCCAAGGATTGATCACCAGAAGTTTGTTCAGCTGAAACCCAGAACTGCTTAATAATAGGATTTTTGCATTTAGCAAGTTTCATGTCACGAAACTGTTTATCAGCTAAGACTCTAGTAATCTCTAATAAAGTTGAACCTGATTCAGGGTCCTCCATCACCAAAAAGGCGCTATTGCGAAAATATTGTTCAAACATCGCTCCACCTCCAATTTTCATATCAAAAAGCTTGTTAAAAATTCCCATCATTTCATTTACTACAAAAGTTTTTTGTTCTGGATATTTCGGGTCAAATTCCAACATGTTTAATCCCATCGGCCGCATAGTATAAGCCGGATCAAAATAAATAACGTCATTTATCCTTTCTTTGGGAATACGAGACAAGATAGTTTGAATATCTGTCCCGTGAGGATCGATATAACAGCAACCATCACCATTTTTTATATCCTGGGTAATCATATTAAGCATAATATTCGTTTTCCCCGTTCCTGTCTGGCCAATAGCATAAAAATGCCTCATGCGATCTTCGCGGGACATATAGATGGTAGTGTCTTTACCCCTATAACTATTTATTCCTAAAATAATTCCATCTTGTCCCATTTCCAGCGGTGCTGGGGCAATACCGGCCTTTGCTTCTTTAAGTTGTGGCTGACTGCCTATGCCTATAGGAAAGTGAAACACGGAGGAAAGCTCTTTTAGATTCATGGGTAAAATTTTATCATCTGAAAACATACGGTAAGAAAAGTCATGAAAAAGTTTCTTCAAATCACTGCCATAAACTTTTTCAAAAATGAAGGAGTTGCTAGTTGACTCGGTAAATTGATTAAAGGAAGATTCTATCTCTTGAAGAATAGCATCCGCTCTTTCTTTTGTCGGGGCAGAAGTAATAACACGAATATTTGTTTTCATAATGGTGCTTTTTGTTTTGTTTCCTATTTTTTCTATGGCATCTTCATCCACCACCCGTTTTCCCGCCATATATTTTTCTTTTGTTTCCTCTTTCTTCTTCACACCGAAAAGCAAATCTTTTGAAACTTTTAAAAATGCTTTATTAAATTTATAAAAATTATCCGCTGCATGTTTGACCGACATACCATTTTTAACATCGTCTAAAATTAAATGAAATTCATTGATAAATTTCGTACCAGCGGGAGCAATAACGAGCTGAATGGCTGCGCCTTCTCCCTCTGTTTTTAATTTGGAAAAAACATTAAGTATTACATTCATCGGATCATGCTCTATCTGGTCATAGGTTTTTATAGGAAGTACGGAACGTTCAGAAAAACTAGCATAAGCGCCAGCCGACCCGCCTTTTTCATTAAAAATATTATAATCGTCTGTTATTTCATGGATTTTTGCATCATGATAAAAAGAAAGTATCTGTTTTTCAAAAAGCGAGAGATATTTATGAGGTACAGCAGCATAAATAATTACCTCATCAGAATTGTTGCTAAGTGCCACTTCTAAAGTAAAATAATTTTCTTTTTCATTATTTTTCCCCTCTGATATAGACTGCATACCGGCATAAAACTGTTCCATAGCACCAATAAATTCTTTAAAACTTTTTTGTTTATCAGCTTCGTCTTTTGGTGAAGGAAGGGTTATTTCAAAAAGTGTCATATTGAGAGATTTATAAAGAGGCGTTCCCTCTTTTAAACCAAGCACTTTGCCGGTTTTTAAATATTGGACTAATATTCGGTGAAAATCATCATCAATATGGGGATTAGCCATCATTTCTACTACGGATATTGCATTCCGAATTCCTTTAGTTACCACAATTCCCAAAAGTTCTTCCATTACCGTATCGTGAAGTTCGGGTTTAAGTGCCAGTACTATCTTCTCTGCTTCATTTTTACTTATTATGTTATTTTTATGTACAACTTTTTCTAAAGGTTTTTCTTTATATTCTCTCACAATTTCTCTAACAGCATTTTCATTTGCGTTTTTAAAATGTCCCTTATCTATAAGTTCTTGTTCCCGTTTAGCAACATGGACGCGCAAATAATCAAGCTCTTCTTCTGGAGTCTTAAATTTTGGCATTTCACTTAAAAATGTTCCTTCCATAAATATATTATATCACAAGCTGTTTTAAAAAAAATTTGAAAACAAAAATTTTAAGAGTCGTGGGTTCCCTGTCCTTATGACTCCGAGGGCGAAGGCTCAGAAATTTTTCGTTTTCAAATTTTTTTAAATTTTAGTCAAAATTTCTGGTTCGCTTTCGGTAATTAAAATCGTATGTTCAAAATGAGCGCTTTTTTTGCCGTCAGCAGTATGAAAAGTATATCCATCTTTATCTAAAATCACATTTTTTGTCTCATTATTTAACATCGGTTCTATGGCTATGACCATGCCAGGTACAAGTTTTGCCCCAGTATTAGCCTTACCAAAATTCGGCACATAAGGATCTTCGTGTATGGATTTTCCGACACCATGCCCAGACAAAACTTCTACAATCCCATATCTATATGGTCGGACAAAACTTTCTATGGCATGACTAATGTCTCCCACTTTATTTCCTGCCTGTGCCATATCAATACCCACCTGCAAAGCTTCTTCTGTTACTTCTATGAGTTTTTTTGAAGCAGAACTAATTTTCCCCACTGGCACGGTAAGGGCCATATCTGTATAAAGTCCCCTATGCTTAAGACCCAAATCAAGAGAAACAATATCTCCTTCTCGTAATATTTTTTTTGCGCTCGGAATACCATGTACTACCTCATTGTTTACCGAAACGCAAAGTGAAGCAGGATAAGCAAAATCTACCCCTTCTGGACGGTAATTTAAAAATGCAGGTTCGTCACCCATTTCTTTGATTAATTTAAAAGCATAATCATCTAAATCTTTAGTAGAGATATCAGGTTTTACTATTTCCTTAATTTTATACAAAACAGTAGCCAGTCTTTTCCCGCCTTCTCTTAATATTTCAATTTCTTCTTTGGTTTTTATTATAATTGACATAAACTTATTTTATCACTGTTCCTAAAAATTCTTCTCCATTTAAATATTTCTCCAAATTATCTATCGGTTTGCCGTTCATTATTATTACTTCCATTCCCTCTTTTTGGGCCATCTCTGAAGCGATAGGATCAAATGGAGAATTAAGACCTGGATTCCATTCTTTGGGAATTAATTTTCTATATTCTGACCAAGAAATTTTCTCAATTTTTTTGACATTTGGATTTGTTTTAGGATCAGAATCATATACATAATCAGTATTGGACAAATTAATTATTTTTTTGGCATCGACTGTTTTTGCTCCTAAAACTGCATCAAAATCAGTACTCTGTCCTGGTTTATAAGCTGCGCCAATTACAATAGGTTTTTCAAAAGAAAAATTATTTGAAAGGTTAGAAATTATCTCATCATGAGCGTATTCACCAAAAATCACACGCAACAATTCCGCATTCAATTTTAAGGAGGCTATACCTATCCAATCTAAATCTTCAGGAGAAGAATTAGAAATTCCTTTAGCCACTGCTTGATATTTCCTGCAAATTCTTCCCCCGCCTGTTATAATCACAAATTTTTTGCCTTTTTTTATTTGAGAAAGAATCAATTCTTTAAAATCTTTCAAAAAATCTATATCAATATCATCAGGTATGATCAGAGAACCACCTAATGAAATGATAAAAATTTCTTCTTTCATCTTAGAAATTCAAGGCCTTAATAATATCGTTGTGAACTTCTTCTACCGTCTGCTCTCCATTTATCTCAATAAAATTATATTTTGATTTATTTTTAAAATATTCAATAGATGGCAATACATCTCTCTCATACCAACTAAGTCGATTCTGTATTTTTTCTGGAGTGTCATCAGCTCGCTTTCTTTCCATCATTCTTGTATAAGACCATTCTTTTGAAACATTCATCAAAATGATATTTAATTTTTCAATTTCATAAAAATCAAAGGCAGAATCAAGGGCCACTGCTTCTTCCAATCTTCGGCAAACACCATCTAAAACAATATCTTCTTCGCCGGAAAAATTTTTAATCATAAAACCAGTCCATATCCAAATAGGAAGAAAAACCGGAATCAGATGTCCATCTTTCAAAATATTTTGGATATTCTTGCTAGTTAAATTTTCTTCTTTTATGAGTTCTCGAAAAGCATTGCCTGTTTCCACATATAAAACATCTCTTCCTTTTTTCTCCAAATAGTCCGTTAATAACTGGGCCTGAGTCCCTTTTCCGCACCCTGACCTGCCAAAAAAAACAATAGCTTTTGAATCCATATAGAAAGATTACACAATTTTAATCAAATAATCAAATTAAAAAATCCCCCTGACAAGGGGGACTTAGGGGGTTGTATTTTAATACTCTCGCATAGAAATTTGAGCATCTATTTTTTTGATCAGGTCGAGAACCACAGAAACAACGATTAAAAGGGCTGTACCACCGAGAGCAATAGCGGTAATACCAGTGAGAGATCTTATAATAAGAGGTAAAACTGCAATAAACCCCAGGAACACCGCACCAAGCAAAGTAATACGACTTAAAACTTTAGAAATATACTGAGAGGTGGATACTCCCGGACGAATACCTGGAATAAATGCACCATTTTTTTGTAGATTGGTAGCCAACGCTTCAGGGTCAAAAGTAACCGCCGTATAAAAGTAAGTGAATAGAAATACCAGAATGAAGTAAAGTACAGCGTAAAGTACGCTGGTTTGTGAAAACGAAACAAGTATTTTAGAAATAGACAATAAAATTGAGTTGGAAGAATTTGCCAAAAAATTACCGATCATCTGTGGAAAAAGCAGAAGAGAAAGGGCAAAAATTATTGGAATAACTCCAGCTTGATTCACTCGAAGAGGTAAATAAGTTGAACCTCCGCCGTACATTTTCATTCCCCTCACACGTTTAGCATAAGTCACCGGAATAGGACGCTCCGCTTCCGTGACAATTACTACTCCGGCAATAACCAAAGCACCCGCTACTATAAATACCAAGAAGAGAGGAATTTGAGACACATCAAAAGTGAAAAGGAGTTGGCTTATTTCTGATGGAAGTTGAGCTACAATGCCCGCAAAGATTAGTAAGGAAACCCCGTTGCCTATGCCAAACTCGGATATTAATTCGCCAAGCCACATTAATAATATTGAACCGGCAACAACAATTATTATGTTTGAAATACGATCAAAGGCCGTCAAATTTACCAAAATCTTCTGACTCTCTAAAATAGCTAAAAGACTGAAACCTTGAATAGCTGCTAAGGGGACGGTTAACAATCTAGAATATTGAGTAAATTTTTTTCTACCAGCTTCACCTTCTTCATGGTAAATTCTTTTCAGAGCAGGAACCATAATAGTCAAAAGCTGCATGATAATTGAACTGGTAATATAAGGCCCTACTCCAAGCATTATTATGGAAAGATTAGAAAGTCCTCCTCCGGAAAAGATATTCAAAATACCAAAAAACTGATTATTGGCAAGAAAACGGTTAAGTTCCAGGGTGTCTATACCCGGTATAGGAATGGCAGAAAGCAATCTAAAAACCACCAAAGCAAAAAGTACAAACAAAACTCTTTTCCGTAAACCAACATCAGTCCAAATCAATTTTATTTTATTCCAAAAATTTTGCATTATTTTTTAATTATAATTTTACCACCTTTGATACCGAGACGTTTTCGAAGAGAAGAAAAAGTTTCAATTTTACCTTCTACAGAAAATACTTTATCTATCTTTACCACCAAAGGCTTACGAATAGATTTAAACTGGTAACCACGATTCTTCGGTAATTTCTTAATAATATCGCGAAGTTCTGGGCGACGTTTGTTGCCTGCTCGAGCTGTTTGACCTTTGCCTCCACGACCAGAGGTTTTAGCATGTTTGCCTCCACGACCGACCAAGCGGTCTTTTTTATTTTTATGCTGTCTTTTTAAATTATGTATTTGCATAAAGTTTTAAAATTATTTTAAGTCTTTTTTTTCCTTACCTTCTTCTAAATTCATAAATGGGGCAATTTCTTTCTCACTAATGATAACATTCTCAACCACTTTCTTCGAGTATTTTGAAGAAATTTGAGAAAGTGCGACCATGACCGCTTTAGCATTATTCAGTTTATTTTTACTGCCAGACAAAATTTTCCCCGTAACATCTTTCATCCCGGCTAATTTAGTAATATCACGAACCACTGTTCCCGCTACTAACCCACGGCCTTTATTCGGCATAAGCATGACATATGAACCTGAGAATTTGGCAGAAACTTCATGAGGAAGAGACATAGTTTTCGTAAGTTTTAATCTAATCATGTTTTTCTTGGCATTTCTTATTGCTTTGTTTATAGCTAAAGAAGTATCTCCTGCTTTTCCTAATCCCAAACCAACAGAACCTTTTTTGTCTCCCGCCACTAGGGCAACACTAAAAGAAAATCTGCGTCCCCCAGCCACAACACGAGTCACCCGACGAATACTCAGAATTTTTTGATCAAATTCCGGTTTTGGCCGACCAAAGGATGAAGATCGACGATTATTATTCTTTTTTCTATTTTCTTCTTCTGCCATCCCATTATAAATTTTAACTAATAATTTTTATTCATTATACTCCCGTTCGTTGAATTTATAACGGGACAAGTATATTTTAAAACTTCAGACCAGCAACCCGCGCCTCATCGGCCACTAATTTTATGCGCCCAGTATATTTAAATCCATTCCGATCAAAAACAACTTCATCAACTTTTATTTTTTTGCAAGCTTCTGCAATCATTCGACCTACTTGTTTAGCTCTTTCGGTTTTCGTGCCCTTTGTTATTTTTATATCATTTACTTGTACTAAGGTTTTTCCTTTTTGATCATCAATAATCTGTGCATAAATAAACTTATTGGAACGGAAGACGGATAGACGGGGACGCATTTTAGTACCCAGAATCTTCGCCCGAATTTTTGCTTTTAATCTTATTCTTTTTTCATCTTTCTTTTTCATGTTCTTTATGCTTTATAAACTTTATAACTTTCTACTACTTAGGCTGTTTTCTTACCTTGTTTTCGCCTGATAACTTCATCTACATAGCGCATTCCTTTGCCTTTATACGGTTCTGGCTTTTTTAATGCACGCAAGTTCGCAGTAAAACTTCCAACCAGTTCCTTATCAATTCCAGTAATAGTGATGTTGTTCTTTTCAGCGGTAACGGTAATACTTTCTGGTATAGGAACAATAACTGGATGGGAGAATCCTAAAGCAAGATTGAGTTCTTTTCCCTTTATTTCGGACTTGAATCCAACTCCTTCCAAAATTAATTTTTTTTGATACGGCGTTTCCACCCCCTTGATCATATTTTTTATGTGTGAAGCATAAGTACCCCAGAGGGCTTTGGAAAATTTATCGTTCCTTTTTACGTTTAAAGTCACCAAGTCGTTCGCAATGTTTATAATAATGTCATCACGAAAAATCTTCGTCAGAGTTCCTTTCGGGCCTATAACTTTCAAAACATTACCGCTTTTCGCGATTTCAACTCCTTTCGGTATTTGTATTTCCTGTTTGCCGATTCTTGACATAATTTTAATAAACTTTAAAAAGCGCTTCCCCTCCAACCTGTTCTTTTCTTGCTTCTTTCCCCGATAAAATTCCTTTCGGGGTAGAAAGAACAAGCAGTCCAGAACCGTTTCTAACCGAATGAATATCTTTCATTTTAAAATAAACACGTCGAGATTGTTTAGAGATTCTTTCTACTTCTATAATTTTAGGCTTTTTATTTGTATAAATTAATCCAATCTCCAATATGGGAAGATCTTTTTTAACTTTCTTTGAAATTTTACTCACATATCCTTCTTTTTTTAAACATTCTGCAATAGCATTTTTCATTTTAGAATACGGAAAAGAAACGGATTCCTTGCCGGCAAGACTTGCGTTCTTCAACATTATTATCATGTTTGAAATTGAATCCATTTTTATTTTACCAAGAAGACTTCCTAACTCCTGGAAGCATCCCTTCATTAGCTAATTCTCTAAAACAGATGCGACATATGCCAAAATCTCTCATAAAACCGTTACCTCGTCCACAGCGAAAACATCGATTTTTCTGTCGGGTAGAAAATTTTGGTTTTTTTAAAGCTCTAGCTTTTACTGATGTTTTAGCCATATGTAAAATATAGTCTATTTATAGGTGATATCTTGTGTTTTTTCTTAAAATTTAATGAAAATCTTAAGGAGAAACGCAGATCGAACCTAACTCTCTAGACCTCTCTATACTATCAAAATAACCCCAAAGAGTCAAACATAATTTGAAAACCCTAAAACTGATTACAGATTATATAATCAAACGAGTCTTTAAACATATTGGGTAAATCTTTCCAAAGACAATCACATCCAGAACCACTTACATACGGGGGTCCAGACGAAAATGTTTCTAGATCTGTAGCACCTATCATGTAGGTTCCTAAATTTAAAATACAACTTCCTCCTTGATAATTATAGCCTGCTGGAACATTAAAGTAAAAATAACGAGCACCAGCAAAATTAGGGAAACCGTTGTGTCCCGCTGGAGTATTTTGAGGATCAATAGGAGACTTAGAAAAAATACCATCTGTAACCAAAAAACTTAGAAACCCTGCCCCAGCAGTATTAGTAGACAAATCCCACCATCCATCCCACCATCCAGGTGATACATTACTTCTCCCATAATCGATCGGCACTGGTAAAGATCCATATGTGTTTATATAAAGTTCTAAACCTTTTTGTATTTGTTTAATTTCTGATATTCGTTTTGCGTCTCTAGCTTTTGCCCTGGCACTATTTAAGGATGCGAAGACAACAGAAGAAAGTAAACTAATAATTGCAATAACTACCAACAATTCAATCAAGGTGAATCCTAAAGATAAGTGACGGTGATTTCTTGTTTGTCTAAGCATATTCTTTAAAAACATTAAGATTATGGCAACTCGCTGGGCGCTCCGACCATACCTTCTGGGTTCATTAAAATCGGACGTGTATTAGTATTTTTCGACTTGCTTCCACCGAAAAAAAGATATAGAGAAATGCTTATCATTATTATAACTAGCCCTAAAAGAACGTACTGTGCCTGTCTTTCGTTTTTAACAGAACCACCAGAATATTTTATCACCACTTGGATCATCTTTGGGATTTCAGTATTTTGAGAAACCAAAGGAGTTTGAGTCGTTTGTTCAGCTTGGGATTTTATTTCAAATTCCTTAAGTGCTTTTTCTATTTCTATGTTTTTACTAAGATCAAGATCTCCATCCATAAGAATATTATAACTCTTTCTTAAATGGTATGCCAAGAAGTTCAAAAAAAGTTTTACCTTCCTTTTTATTCTTGGCGGTAGAAACAAGAGTAATAGCAAGCCCAAAAACATCTTTTATATCTTCATCTGCTGTTTCTGGAAAAATTGTGTGCTCTTTAATTCCCAAAGTGAGATTACCAACATTATCTACTGCCCCAGGGTTAATACCACGAAAATCTTTAGTACGAGGTAGAGCAATATTTATAAGTTTTTCCAGAAAGGCATACATCCTTTTCCCGCGTAATGTTATAATGATTCCGATTGGATCACCTTGACGAACTTTAAAAGAAGCAATTGATTGTTTGGCGCCTCTTAAAGCTCCTTTCTGGCCGGTAATTTTTGCTAAACGTTCTCCTATCGCGTCGTTTTTATTTTTGTCTTTTTTTACAGCTGTTCCTGTACCAACATTCAATACCATTTTCACCATTTTAGGCGCAGCCATATTATTTTTGTAATGAAAAGTATCTTTCATTTTATCAAAAATTCCCTCTTCTTTTTCTTTTACGGTTAAATGTTTCATAATTTTAATTTATTTTTTTAACATTGGAAGCATGTATCGGCATTGGAATATCTATTTTTGTACCTTTTTCTCCGGATTTTTTCGGACGTTGATGTTTCTTCATCATATTTATACCTTCTACTATAACTTTATTTTCAGCAATTAAAACAGTGACAATCTTACCTTTTTTGCCTTTGTCTTTCCCAGTTATTACAATAACATTATCATTTTTTCTTAACTTCATATAATTAATTTTGATTATTACATTACTTACCCTGTAGCAAGTTCTGCTCTGCTTCGGGGTCGACTTTTTTATATTACTTCCGGCGCGAGAGAAATTATCTTCTGAAATCCTTTTTCAGCGAGCTCTCTCGGAATCGGCCCAAAAATACGTCCAGCTTTTGGATCAAGTTTTTCTTTTTCTAATAAAATTACCGCATTGTCATCGAAACGGATATAAGATCCATCTTTTCTTCTATGGGCACTTCTTGTGCGCGCTACTACTGCTTGGTGTACATCTTTTTTCTTTACTCCTTTTCTGGGACTTGCAACTTTTACGGAAATAATGACTAAATCACCCAAAGAAGCATACCTTTTTTGGGAACTGCCTAAAATTTTAAACACCTTTCCTATAGTGCCTCCTGCATTATCTGTTATTTTTACTAATGTTCCTGTTTGAATCATATTTATCCGTTTTTGGCGAGAAGTTATTTATAAACTACTTTAAATTTTTTATCTTTTGAAACAGGTCTGGTTTCTATTATTTCTACCTTATCTCCTGTTTTATATTTATTTTGTTCGTCGTGTGCTTTATATTTTTTATTTATCTTATAAAATTTTCCATATTTAAGATGTTTAACAAATCGTGAAACAGACACCACCACAGTTTTATTCATTTTGTCTGAAACAACAACACCTTTCAAAATATTATCTGTTTGTGTATTCAAATTATTATTTGCTATATTTTCTTTTTTCGCTTTTGTTTTCATAACTATTTATTATTCCTATTTACTTATTCTTTGACATAGTTTATTTCCGTTAAAACCCTAGCTATTTGTTTCCTCAAGGTTGCAAATTCTTTAACATTTTTTGATTTTGAACCTTGTGCTTTGAACCGTAAAATTCTCATGCTCTCTTCTAGGTCAAGAAGCTTTTTTTTAAGTTCATCCATTTTCATTCCTTTTAAATTTTCTTCTTTTTTCGCCATTTTTTTATTCCTAAAGCCTAGCGCCTAATGCCTAGAGCCTATATTATATGTTATGAACTCTCGAAACGATTCTGGTCTTGACCGGAAGTTTTGTACCGGCTTTTCTCAATGCTTCATGGGCTACCGCTTCTTCCGCTCCATCTACTTCAAATATAATACGTCCAGGATAAACATCAAAACAATATCCTTGCGGATCTCCTTTCCCTTTTCCCATTCCCATTTCTGCGGCTTTAGAAGTAAAAGGTCTGTCTGGAAAAATGCGAACCCAATATTTACCGGTCTTGGTTAGAGTGCGAGATATCACTTTTCTGGCCGATTCAATTTGATTTGATTTGATGCGTGCTTGAGTCAGAGCCTTCAGGCCATAAGAACCGAAAGAAAGTTTAATACCGCGAGTTTCCGGTGAATCCGCCTTTGGATTACTGCGCTGGGTTTGCCATTTTCTAAATTTTACTTTTTTAGGGAATAACATAATATTTTAATTAATTTTTTTATTTCTTGGCAAAGATCTTACCGCGATAAATCCAAACTTTTATGCCTATGACACCATACGACAATGTTGCTCGTTCGCGTCTGAAATCAATATCCGCGCGGAAAGTCTGAAGAGGAATAGATCCGCGTTTCAGCTCTTCCGTGCGAGCAATTTCAGCCCCACCCAATCTGCCAGAAAGTACCACTCTCACGCCTTCTACCCCATGAGCCATCATAACCTTCTCCACTATTTGCTTGATAACTCGACGATACGGCATTCTTTTTTCTAGCCCCTCTGCGATCATATAGGCAATAATCGCGGCGTCTGCTTCTGGATTTGAAACCTCGACAATTTCAATTTTAAAATCTTCTAACTTCGTAAGTTTTAATTTGTGAATTTTTTTCAAAACATCTTCTTTCAACTTTGTCACACCCTCACCGTTTCGGCCGATAATGAGACCGGGACGGGAAGTGCGAATAATAAAACGAGTTGTTTTTTGGTTTCTATCAATTTCAATTGAAGAAACATACATACTGCGTAATTTTTTTTCCAAATATTCGCGTATCAAAACGTCTCCTTTTAAATAATCACAATATTTTTTAGGATCAGCAAACCAATGGGATTTCCAATCTCTTAATGTTATCAACCTATGCGCATATGGATGGACTATTTTTGACATATTTATTTCTTCTTTGTTCCAATTTTTTTGATTGAAACTTTTTTAACTTCCCTGTCTGCATCGCTATGCAAAGCATTGCGGGCAGGTTTTTTCCCTTTTTCTTTTTTTACAACTTTTTCACCCAGAACAAGAGCCAAATGACTGGTGCGCCTATTTATCCTATGCCCTGTGCCCATAGCCGCTGGCATCATTCTTTTCATTACTATGCCTTTGTCCACTTTCAATTCTTTGATAAATAAATTTTCTTTTTCTATGCCCATTTGAGCAGCATTGGCTACAGCTGAAAGTAAAAGTTTCTTAATCGGAAGTCTCGCGCGCTTAGCTAAAAAATTTAGCAAGACGACAGCTTCTTCTACGTTTTTTCCTCTAATCAGTCCCGCCACCAAACGAACTTTTCTCGGAGCTTGTCTATAATTTTTTAAAAAGGCTTTCATATGATTTTCGTGATATCGAAGTTGATAGTTATTTTTTAGCGTCAGCTGTAGCTTCTGTGGCAGATTTAGCCTGCGTTATTTCAGCTTCTTTTTTCTTTTGTTCAAGCTCTTTCTGCATTTTTCCGCCATGCTTCATAAATTTCTTGGTCGGAGAAAATTCTCCTAATCTATGTCCGACCATATCCTCGGTCACGAGAACTTCAATGTGTGTCTTGCCGTTATACACGCCAAAAGTAAAACCGATCATTTCAGGTGAAATCTGACAAGCCCTTTTCCAGGTCTTGATCATTGGAGTCTGAAGCGGATTTTTGCCGGCTATTTTTTCTAAAAGCCTTTCATCAATATTTAAACCTTTTTTTATTGATCTTGTCATATATACTAAACAAAAAGCTCCTAACGAGCTTGTTTTTATAATAGCAAAATACAAAATAAAATATTTCTTTGGGCCACGGGTTTTGCGTCCGCCGGTTACTTTACCCCACATAGTCTTTGGACGTTTGGTCCCACGACCCTGCCTGCCTTCCCCACCTCCGTATGGATGATCCACAGGATTCATAGCAGTACCTCGGACAGTTGGTCTGATCCCTTTCCAACGACTGCGTCCTGCTTTGCCATAATTTTCTAAATGATGTTCTTCGTTTGAAACAGTGCCAACAGATGCCCAACAATTTTCATCTATTTTTCGAACTTCAGATGAAGGCATTTTTAAATTTGTATAGCCATCGGCATTGGCTACTACCTGTGCAAAAATCCCCGCAGAACGACTGATTTTTGCGCCACCTCTAGGTTTAATTTCAACATTATAAACAAAAGTCCCGACTGGAATATTTTTAAGTGGTAGTCTGTTGCCAACTGTAAGTTCTGCTTTTTCTGAAACCACAAAAGACATTCCTGGTTTTACAGATTTTGGAATTATTACATATCTCTTTTCTCCATCTTTATAAATAGCAAGACCAATGAAAGCACTACGATTTGGATCATATTCAATAGATTTTATTTTCGCCGGAACATTTTTTTTATTATATAAAAAATCAACATCGCGATACAGGCGTTTATGTCCTGCGCCCTTGTGTCGCATAGTGATACGTCCTGCGCTATTTCTGCCGACGGAACGTCTAAACCCGTAAGTCAGAGATTTTGTCGGTTTAGATTCGGTCAAAAATTCCCGATAATTGATATTGGTCATCTGACGCCTTGATTTACTTGTAGGTTTGTATGATTTCATATTTAAATAAATTCTATCTTATCTTCTTTCTTCAAAAAAACAACGGCCTTTTTGCCTCCTCCTCTTGTTCCTTTTTTGCCTTTAGAAGTAATGTTTTTATGAGGTATCGAAAGTATGTTTATTTTCACAGGTTTTACTTTATAAAGTGAAAAAACAGCTTTTTCAACTTCTTTTTTGTTCGCTGATACTGCTATATTAAAAGTATAAACATTCTGTGCGGATGCATTACTTACTTTTTCAGTTACTCTCGGATTCTTTATTGTTTTTAATATTATATCTGACATAATTATTTTAAGGGGAACCCTTGAGGAAACTCTCTTAAGGGTTCCCCTTTTAAAAATTACCCTCTTGATTCTAAAAATTTTATACTTTCTTTTGGATTTTCTATTAAAAGATATTGACATTTTAAAACATCCAGCGGATTTAAGTTTTTAAGAAATATTATCTGAAGCTGTGGTAGATTTCTGAAACTTTTTTCTGTTTTTTCATTTCGTTCATATAAAGCGGTTAAAACTCTGGGTTTCTTTGAACTTGCAAGCGGTTTAAAACCAGAAGCTTTCGAAAGATTTTTCATAACTTCTACTGCTTTCTTAGTTTTCACTTCAGGTAATGAGAGCGAATCAACAAAAAGTATTTCACTATCTTTCATTTTTTTAGAAAGAACAGAAAATAAAGCTTGGACACGCATTTTTTTTGAAATTTTTCTCTTATAGTTTTTTTCAGAAAGCGGACCATGGGTGACTCCTCCGCCAACCCAGATAGGACTTCTGGACGACCCATGACGAGCACGTCCTGTTCCCTTTTGTTTCCATGGTTTTTTACCTCCACCCCTTACTTCTCCACGATCTTTTGTGTCGGCGGTGCCTGCACGTTTATTGGAACGCATTCCTTCTATCACTTGATGCACTAAATCCGCGCGCCACTTAGCGGCAAAAATCTTGGGAGGCAAAGTGATCGTCCCCGCTGAAATTCCTTTTTGGTTGTATATTTTTGCTTCCATCCCGTTAGAAATCTATTTTATTAATGTTAACTTCATATTTTTTAACCCGTTTGTCAATTTTTTTTAATTTCTAACGGGATCCATATTATCTGCTGATTATTTCAACTAAACTTCCACGTTTCCCCGCTATTGCTCCTTTTACAAGCATCAAATTATTTTCTTTGTCTATAAAAATAACCTTCAGATTTTTCTGGGTAATGCGATCTCCACCTGTTCTGCCTGCCATTCTCATTCCTTTTGGCACATGAGTACGCAAACCCCCGCCAATGGAACCAGGTTCTCTTTCAGAATGTTTCTGACCATGAGAACGTGGACCCCCGTGAAAACCGTGGCGCTTTACAACACCTTGGAAACCTTTGCCTTTAGAGACGCTTGAAACTTGAAGTTTGTCACCTAAAGAAAAAACCGAAACATCAATAATGTCTCCTTCCTTAATATTATTTGTATCTGTAGATTTTAATCTAAATTCTTTAAGAGTTCTATAGAAACCACCTTTCATGGTTCCTGCCCTAGGTTTTGTAATTCTCTGTTTTTTTTGAACACCAAAACCTATTTGCACAGCATCATAACCATCTTTAGATTTTTCAAAAACTTTGGTAACAGTTACTGGTCCTGCTAAAACAGCAGTTACTGGAAAAACCTGCCCTTCGGGAGAAAAATACTCGGTCATATTCTCTTTTTTACCCAATATAAACTTCATAATTTTACTATAAGTCCGCCAAGGGCGGATTTTGAAAATACAGTCGCTTTGCTCCTTATTTTCTACAACATTTTTACGTCTATATCAACTCCAGAAGGGAGAGACAAATTAGTGAGAGCCTCAACTGTCTTCGCATTTGGATTTATAATATCAATTAATCTTTTATGCACTCTTATCTCAAATTGTTCTCGAGTATTTTTATAGATGAAAGATGCGCGATTAACTGTATATTTTTTAATTTCAGTCGGCAATGGCACTGGTCCAACAATTTCTGCATCATAACGCATAGCTGTATCGATAATCTGTTTAACTGAGCTGTCAAGAATTTTACTTTCATACGCTCGTATACGTATGCGAAGCACTACCTTATCCTCTTCCCCGCTTGGGCGAGCAGGCTTTTTTTCTTTTTTAGGAGAAATAACTCTCTTAACTTTTTTTGCCTCTTTTTTCTTAGTTAAGATTTTTGACTTACCTGTAACACTATGTATAGCACTGCGGGCAGGCTTTTTTGTTTTTGTCTCTGATGTTGTCATAAATGTTAACCAAGAATTTTTGTGACTACTCCAGCCCCAACAGTTTTACCTCCTTCACGAATAGCAAATTTTTGTGTTTCTTCTAATGCTACCGGAGTAACTAATTTAACTGTGATTTTTACTGTATCTCCAGGCATAACCATTTCTACTCCTTCAGCTAAAGTAACATCACCGGTGACATCCGTTGTACGAATATAAAATTGAGGTTTATAGCCTTTGAAAAATGGAGTATGGCGTCCGCCTTCTTCTTTTTTCAAAACATATATCTCGCAAGTAAAACTGTCATGAGGGGTAACCGTACCTGGTTTTGCCAGAACTTGTCCGCGAGTAATGTCTTCTTTTTTGAGACCACGAAGCAATACTCCTGCATTGTCTCCAGCCATACCTTCTTGAAGATTTTTGTTAAACATTTCAATACCTGTAACAGTTGATTTTTGAGTGGGTTTAATCCCAACGATTTCTACTTCTTCACCAACTTTCACTACTCCTCTTTCAATCTTTCCGGTGACAACGGTACCACGACCCTCAATCGAAAATATATCTTCAACAGGCATAAGGAAGGGTTTAGAAGTGTCTCTTACCGGAATTGGAATGTAAGTATCAAGAGCATCTGTAAGTTCAAGAATCTTCTTTGCCCATTCATCATTCAGATCTTTAGCTTCAAGCGCTTTGAGGGCAGAACCTCGAATAATTGGAGCATTTGCGCCATCAAAACCTTGTTTTGTTAGAAGTTCACGAACTTCTTCTTCCACTAAATTAAGCATCTCTTTATCATCAACCATATCGCATTTGTTCAAAAATACAATCATTTTAGGCACGCCTACTTGTTTTGCAAGAAGAACATGCTCACGAGTCTGAGGCATAGCGCCATCAGTAGCCGCAACCACCAGAATAGCACCATCCATTTGAGCGGCGCCGGTAATCATATTTTTTATATAATCGGCGTGTCCGGGAGCATCAATATGCGCATAGTGACGAGCGTCTGTAGCATATTCATTATGAGAAATATTAATAGTAATCCCACGAGCTTTTTCTTCAGGAGCATTGTCAATCTGGTCGACGCCGCGAAGTCTGACTGTTTTGCCAGCCATATTAAGCACGTGAAGTATTGCCGCAGTTAAAGTAGTCTTACCATGGTCGACGTGACCAATAGTACCAACATTTATATGAGGCCTATCTCTTTTAAATTCTTCTGTCATATATTTTCCGCCAACCGGCGGATTAACAATTAAAACTTAACATACGAGAGCCAGTTGTTAAGGCTTAACTACTAATTAAATTAAACTTATAATAAAATTGCAACATAAAAACTGCCAAAGTGCAGTTGCTACTATAATAGCAAATTAATAAATAATGTCAAATCAAAATTAAAAATTTTATTTCCTGGCTACAATGATTGTTTCAGCAACGCTATTAGGGACTATATCATATCGCAGAAATTCCATAGTGAAAGAAGCGCGACCTTCAGTCATTGAACGAAGTCCAGTCATATATCCGAACATTTCAGAAAGAGGCACTACTGCGCGAAGTGCTTTATTCATTCCGCGGTCTTCCATTCCTTCTATAATTCCACGCTTGGAAGAAAGATTACCAGTAATATCCCCCATAAATTTTTCCGGAGTAACTACTTCTACCTTCATCATCGGTTCCAGAATCATCGGTTTTGCTCGTTTGCAAGCATCTTGAATAGCCATAGAAGCTGCAATTTTGAAAGCCATTTCATTTGAGTCAACTTCATGATAACTTCCGTCCCAAAGTTCTACAGAAACATTTACTATTTTGAACCCCGCTACTACTCCGCGATCCAAGCCCTCTTTAAATCCTTTCTCGCAAGGCGCAATATATTCCTGTGGAATAACACCTCCTTTAATAGTATTGATAAATTCAAACCCATTTGCCCTTTTGGTATTTTTAGGCAAATCTTCTATCTCCTCTTTGGAAAATATGGTCATTGGTTTAACTTTAATTTTAACATGGCCGTAATTTCCGCGTCCGCCGGATTGCTTGATGTATTTGCCTTCTGCTTCTGCATTGCTGGTAATAGTTTCACGATAAGCTACTTGTGGTTTGCCAACATTCGCTTCAACGGTAAATTCTCTTTTCATACGATCTACAATAATTTCAAGATGTAATTCTCCCATGCCGGCAATAATGGTCTCCCCGGTTTCTTGATCGGTAGAAACTTTAAAGGTGGGATCTTCTTGAGCCAGACGATTGAGAGCCATACCCATTTTTTCTTGGTCCGCTTTGGTTTTTGGTTCGATACGCAGTTGAATAACCGGTTCAGGAAAAATTATTCTATCCAATTCTATCGGATGTTCCTCGTCGCAAATAGTATCAGAAGTGATAGTGTCTTTTAAGCCCACAGCGGCAGCAATTTCTCCGGCAAAAACTTTTTTCATTTCCTCTCTATCGTTAGCATGCATACGCAAAATTCTGCCGATGCGTTCTTTGTTTCTAGTGCGGGGATTATAAATATAAGAACCGGCAGTCAGAGTTCCGGAATAAACCCTGAAGAAAATGAGTTGGCCAACAAAAGGATCAGTAGCTACTTTAAAGGCCAGAGCGGAAAAAGGTTCATCGTCGGAAGCATGTCTAAAAATAAGTTCGTCATTATGGTCTGGGTCTGTTCCTTCTACCGGTGGAATATCAAGTGGTGAAGGAAGATAATCTACCACTCCGTCCAATACCAATTGCACACCTTTATTTTTTAAAGCAGATCCGGCATAAACTGGAAAAATCTCATTGGCGATAACTCCTTTTCTTAAAAGTTTTTTCAATACATTCATATCCGGAATTTTCCCTTCCAAATATTCATTCATCACTGCGTCATCTTGTTCTACAATTTTTTCAATCAATTCGTGATGATATTTTTCGGCTTCGGTTTTTAAATTTCCCGGAATTCCTGCCTGCACAGACAGGTCTTTTTCAACAACTTTATTCCCCATTTCTCCTTCAAAATAAAATGCTTTCATGGTAAGTAAATCTATTACCCCTTCATGTTTTTCTTCCAGCCCGATAGGAATTTGCATACGCACCGCTTTTTTTGTCAGACGGTCTAAAATAGTGGCATATGAATGTTCAAAAGATGCGCCGGTGCGATCTAATTTATTAATAAAACAAATGCGAGGAACTTTGGCTTCATCGGCATAACGCCAATTTGTTTCTGACTGAGGTTCCACGCCCGCTACCCCGTCAAAAACAACAACCGCTCCGTCAAGCACGCGTAGAGATCTTTTTACTTCAACTGTAAAATCAATGTGCCCTGGGGTATCAATAATGTTAAAACGATGTTTCTTGTTTTTATCATTTCCGGCATAGGTCGGAGTCCAAAAACAAGTAACCGCAGCCGAGGTAATGGTAATTCCACGTTCTCTTTCCTGTTCCATCCAGTCAGTGACAGTTTCTCCATCATGTACTTCACCTATTTTGTGGGACACCCCAGTATAAAATAGCACTCGCTCGGTGGTGGTTGTTTTGCCGGCATCAATGTGCGCGATAATTCCAATATTCCTGACTTTTTCTAGTGGGTAATCTCTTTCCATATATTTAAATTACCAAGCAAAATGGGCAAAAGCTTTATTGGCTTCAGCCATTTTATGAGTGTCTTCTTTCTTTTTTATAGCAGAACCCTCATTCTTTGAAGCAGCAATTAATTCCTCGGCAAGTTTCAAATGCATCGGGCGTCCTTTGCCTTTTCGAGCGGCGTCGCGTATCCATCTCATAGCTAAGGCTAAGCGACGTTCCGGTCTGACTTCTCTTGGCACCTGATAGTTTGCGCCTCCGATTCTTTTTGATCGAACTTCTGTAAGCGGACCAGCGTTTTTCATTGCCAAATCAAAAATTTCAAGCGGGTTCGGATTGCCTGTTTTTTCTTTAATTATATCGAAGGCTTTATATATTATTTTTCTGGCAGTTTCTTTTTTGCCATTCCACATAATATAATTAATAAACTTCTCCAATTTTTGAGAATTGTAAATAAAATCAGGCTGAACTATGCTTCTATTTTTAATTTTTCTTCTCATTTCTTTATGACTTTTTATTTTTTATTTTCTTTAGGTTTTTTGTTGCCATATAAGGATCTACCCTGTTTGCGTTTTTCAACTCCTTGGGTATCCAAAACTCCACGTACAATATGATATCTAACTCCAATCAAATCTTTTACTCGTCCTCCACGAAGCATAACCACCGAGTGTTCTTGTAAATTATGTCCCTCTCCAGGAATATAAGCAGTTACTTCCATGCCATTAGTCAAGCGCACTCTGGCAATTTTTCGAAGCGCTGAGTTTGGTTTTTTGGGAGTAGTGGTTGAAACTTTTGTGCAAACACCACGCTTAAAAGGAGAGGCAGAAAAGACTGGCCTATTTTTTAAAACATTGAACCCTCGTGCTAAGGCAACTGTTTTTGATTTAGGATGGGCCTTAACTCTATTTTTTTTAATTAATTGATTGATTGTTGGCATGGTTGATTTTTAACAAACGTAGAGAGTATAAAAATCACCACCCTGTTAAATGCCTTTGGGCAATTTTTGCCAAGCAAAAATTATTTAACAGGGTTTAGAAAATTATAGTCGCTATGCTCCTTAATTTTCAAAACAAAAGAGTCCGAAGACTCTAGCAATAATATAATATAAACTAAAGAAAATTGCAAATATTATAAAGATAGACCAGTAATAAGATAATATAAATAAGCTAGTATTGGATATAAATAATTAGCGAAAAAAACAATAAAAATAAGAATCAAAACAAGCGAATATTGTTCTAGGAAAGAAATGACAAAATAGAAAGAATTTGGTAAGAGTGAAAAAAGTATTTTGGAACCATCCAGAGGAGGGATAGGTACCAAATTAAATATGGCCAATCCTAAATTAATCAGAACAATTGAAGAAATTATAGAAACAAAATCAACTGACACTACGCTATTCAGAGAAAAACGTAAAATAAGCCCAAAAAAAACGGCCAGAGAAAGATTTGCCAAAATTCCAGCTGAGGCTACAGCAATGGTTCCCCATTTTCTGTTGGTAAGATTATTTGGATTATAAGGTACTGGTTTTGCCCAGCCAAACAAAAAAGAAGAATGCGTCAACACTAAAAATATAGGCAAAATAATAGAACCAAACATATCCAAGTGCTTAAGCGGATTTAGAGTAAGACGTCCTGCATACAGGGCAGTTCTGTCACCAAAACGCAAGGCAATAAAACCATGAGAAACTTCATGAATCACCACAGACATAATAAGTATAGCTATAAAAAAAATCGTATCCATTTTTGTTTAGTTAAAAGTTTATAAAGTTTGTAAAGTATAAAGTATTTGAATTTTATTTACCTTTTACTTTATAACTTTCTACTTGATAAACTACTTTATCTATGATAGCATGAAAAAATCATGGTGAAAATATGTGCTATATCAAAAAAGAGCGGAATGATAGGAGGTGGATACTCAAATAGAACTCGTGCCACCAAATTCAATCCAACCGGTAGGGTCCGAAAATATCCAAATCTGCAAAAGAAGAAAATTTTCGTGCCAGAATTAAACAAATCAATTAATATTGAAGTTTCAACTCGCGGTATGCGTACCATTAAAAAAAATGGCATCTACAAAACTCTCCTCAAGGCAGGATTGGTAAAAGCAAAATAAAATAAAAAAAACCTCTGTGCATAATAGAGGTTTTTTTTATTTTTATTCTTCCGAAACAAATTCACGCCAATTTGTGGAAATCTCAATTTCGTGTTTTAAAGGAACATTTAATTCCCATAGAAAACCTGCTGTCACATAACCATCCATCCAGGCTTTATCTAAATTTCCTATTCTTTTTAAAATATCTACTTCCTCTTTTGAAAGAAAATCAAGATAATTCTTAATTTTTTGGTGATCAGAAAGCCCTGCACTTCGTGGATCCTCCTCATAATATTTTATATCCGTGTTATCAAGAACTGGAACTTCTTTATATACAAAACTAACTTTATGATCTCCAGTATCTGGAAACGACCAATTAGAATTATCTTTTAATTTTAATAGTTCCCTTACACCTTCTTTTATTTTCTCTTCTTCAATTTTTTTAACTTCATTTTTATTAGAAATATCATTTAATCCTTCATTCATGTTCTTATTTTAAATTATTAATAAATTTGCTCACGACTTTTATACCCATAAGTCTACCCCCCCCCCGACATACTTTGTCAACAATATCTAAGTTCGTGTCAAACACCCGATGTTTGACAGATTGTGTTTAATCTAAAATAAGTTCCTCTTCCATTTCTTTAGCTCCACTAGTTTCAACAAAATTTTTATATTCTTTTTTATCTTTAAACTGTTCTAAAACAATTTCAGTTTTTAAAACTTTATCCCAGCGATTTTCTTCAATATAGTCTTGATAACTTGACCAAGGGAAAAGATCTTCTTTTTTATACCATTCACTTAATTCTCTTGGATTTAAATGTATATAAGCAGAAAGATACAAGAGTTGTTTATCATCTTCAACATGGACTGCCTTATAAGGACCTCCAAAAAGATGTCCAGAAATATCATAACGAGTATTAAAATATTTTGTATAAGAATTTAGAACACGTTGCATGTATTTACCCATTCCTCCCTCTTTGATTTCTTTTACTATAAGATGAAAATGGTTAGGCATTAAAACAAAACCAGTTAATTCTACAAATCTTTCTTCAGTTATTTGATTTTTTATATCATTATCAATGTTAAACACCCGATGTTTGACATAAAAGAAAATAATCCTAGAAATTTGAGGAAAATTATTTTCTGCTTGAAAATATAAAATAAGAAAAAGAAATCTAATTCTATCTCTATCATCTTTAAAAATTATTTTTTTACCAACTCCTCTATTGTAAATATGGTAATATTCTCCAACTGAAATATTTTCTCTATTCATAACGAATATTATATTCCTCTTTAATTAAAACTGTCAAACACTCGATATTTGACAGTTAATTTTTATTTACACAAACGTTAGAGCTATTCCCTTTTTACCGGAACGGCCCGTGCGACCAATACGATGCACGTAAGTATTGTAAGTTTGCGGAATATCATAGTTGATGACGTGAGTCACATCTGGGATATCAAGCCCTCGAGCTGCCACATCTGTCGCTATCAAAATACTAATATGATTTTTTTTAAATAAATCCAAAGTACGAATGCGTTCGCGACTTCTTTTATCGCCGTGAATACAACCAACTTTAAATCCCATATGAGTAAGGTCTTTAGTGAGAGAATCTACACTGTGTTTCATTTCTCGAAAAATTAAAACTTTATTTGAACCTTCCTTTTTTAAAACTTCGTGCAGTCTTTCTAACTTTTCTTCTTTGTTTCTAGTACGAATAATATCTTGATCAATATTTTTTGCTGTTTCGCCAGAGATGACAGAAATAAAAACCGGGTCTTTAAGAAATTCTGCCGTTAATTTTTTTACTTCTGCTGAAAGGGTGGCCGAAAAGAAAAGGGTCTGACGTTCCTTAGAAACTTTTCCAAGAATAAAAACCATATCATCTCTAAACCCCATATCGAGCATTCTATCTGCTTCATCAAGCACTATTTTATGGCAAGTAGATAAATCTAAAACTTTTCTTTCAATAAGATCACGCATTCGCCCTGGCGTACCTATAACAAATGACACTCCTCTTCGTAATTCTGCAATTTGTCTCATAATAGGAAGTCCACCGACACAAGCTACTGAAAAAATTCCTAAGCCAAAAGCAAGCATACGAAAATCAGAATCTATTTGTAGGGCAAGTTCTCTAGTGGGAGCCATAATCAAAACTTTTTCTCTTTTGTGTTTTGAAATATGCTCTATCAGAGGCAAAAGAAAGGCTGCAGTTTTTCCTGTACCGGTATTGGCCATACCAAAAACATCTTTTCCAGCAAAGATAGGAAGGATAACTTGATCTTGAATTGGTCTTGGATGAATAAAACCAGTTCTGGCTATATTCTTATGAATTTGCGGATGAAAAGGAAAATCAATAAAAGTATGTTTTGAAACATAAGGTTTTTCTTCTATGTGTTGACCTTTTTTAATAAAACGAGAAAAATCTATGCGCTCAGAAAAACTTCTTTTCTTAGAAAGATGGTTCTTGTTTCTTTTTCTGTTGTTGTTTCCAAAACGAGAAGGAGAATTTTTATTGAATTTTCTGAAAGTCTTAATTATGATTTAAATATAGCATTTTCTCAATATTTTGTCAATGATTTATTAATCAAAATAAAAAGTTATAATGAAAACATGAAAGCTTATTTAGATATCGTAAAAAATGTTTTAGAAAACGGAGAGAAAGTTGACACCCGACAAGGTGTTCCCGCTTACACTATTGCCGGAGCCATTTTTGAACATGATATGTCAAAAGGTTTTCCATTACTTACTACGAAAAAAATATCGCTGCGTTTGATTGCAACTGAATTAGAATTTTTTATAAATGGTATAACAGATAAAAAATGGTTGCAAAATAAAAACAATCATATTTGGGATGAGTGGGCTAAACCTCAAAAGGCTCCCTACGGGCACGATGATACTTCAAAAAAGAAAATGCTGGAAGAAAGAGACCTCGGTCCAATTTATGGTTTTCAATGGCGACATTTTAATGCGCCTTATTCAAATTATGACTCGGATTATACTGGGCAAGGAATCGATCAATTAAAAAAAGTAGTTGAAACTTTAAAAACAAATCCGCGCGATAGAAGAATGATAGTGAACGCTTGGAATCCATTGCAATTTAATGAAATGGCACTTCCTCCTTGCCATTATTCTTTCCAGGTTACCACCATTGGTAATAAACTCAATTTAATGTGGAATCAACGTTCAGTTGATACCATGTTGGGTCTTCCATTTAATATTGCCAGTTATGCTTTATTACTCCATCTTCTGGCTAAAGAAACCGGATTTAAAGAAGGTAAACTTGTGGGATTCTTAGGAGATGTCCATGTTTTTGAAAATCATATAGATGGAGCTGAAGAACAACTCTCTCGTAATCCAGAAGAATATCCATTACCAAAAGTAGAAACAGAAAACTGGGAATCCATCTTTGATTGGAAATCTGAAGATACAAAACTTTTAGATTATCAAAGTTATGACCGAATCCCATTTGAAATAGCAGTTTAAATAAAATTTCAAGGTCGAACCTTGACACTAACATCATGATTTCAATCATTTCGGCCATCGGCAAAAATAATGAAATTGGAAAAAAGAATGAACTTCTTTGGAATTTGCCTGCTGATATGAAACATTTTAGAGAAGTAACTTCTGAACATACGGTCATAATGGGCCAAAAAACTTTTGAAAGTATTGGGCGACCACTTCCAAATCGAAGGAATATTGTAATCACTCTTGATAAAAACTATCTACGCCATGGCGTAGATATAGTTTATTCAGTAGAAGAGTTAGATACTTTATTAAAAAAAGAAAACGATGAATCCATTCGACAAGCTCAGGGCGAGGAAATTTTTGTTATTGGTGGCGGACAGATATATAAACTATTTATAGAAAAAGCAGACAAACTTTATATCACACATGTTGATGCAGAGTTTCCTGATGCTGATACTTTCTTCCCTGAAATTGATAAAAATAAATGGGAAAAAATAAAAAGTGAAAAACACTTAAAAGATGACTTATGTTCGTGTAGACTTTCTATGGTGCCCTCATTTACAATCATAAAATCAGCACGAGCTATTGGACCAGCTTGATGAAGATTTTCTATTTGTGCATAATCACGAGAAATCATTTCTTCTTTTGTAAGCGGACGATGGGGACGATTTTTAAGTCTTTCTGTTCTTATCTCTGGGGAAGAAAAAGTTGCTAAAACTTTAAAGACGTCCCCAAATTCTTTTTTCATTTCTAAATATTCTTCCCAACTATAAAGACTCTCAACAATAACACTAGACTCTTCATATAATTCTTTAATTTTAGGAATACTTAAAATAGCATATGAACCCATTCCTAATCTTGCTCTAATTTCTTCTCTAGTTTTTCTTTCATTTGTTTCATTTATTTCCAATCCAACTTTTTTCATCTCATCAAAAGTAACATCACCAAAATAAACTTTGGGCCAATTCATTTTCTTCATTAAATATTCAGTAACTTCATTTTTGCCAGCTCCCGGCAAACCAACTATTGCTAAAATTATTTTATTCATAATTACATATCTTTATAAGTCTGTATTTTTTTACTCAACAACTCGTATTTTACTTTTGCTTCTTTAAATAATTTTTTACTTCTGCCACCCGCATGGTAATCCAAATTACAAATTACTCTTTTAATACCTCCATTTATAATCATTTTTGCGCAAACGTAACATGGTGTCATGTGACAATATAAAGTAGCTCCATCCAATGCGATGCCAAAGCGTGCTGCATTAACTATAGCATTTTGTTCTGCGTGAGCTGTTCTAATACAGTGTCTGCTTTGAATACCATCTTCTTGTATTACTGTATGCATTTCATGTCCAGCCTCATCGCAATGCACTGTGCCCATTGGTGAACCAATATAGCCGGTACTTAAAACTCTTTTATCTTTTACAATAACACAACCGGATTTTCCTCTGTCACAAGTGCTCCTAGTGCCAACTAATTCAACCATACTCGAAAAATATTCATCCCAACTAGGCCTTTTGTGTTTTATTACCTTTTTGGTCTCTTTTTTCATATTATAAATATACCTCGAAAAAATTAAAAAATAAAGCATCTCAAAATTGAGATGCTTTTATAAAATAAACAAAAAATTATTTCTTTCCCATTGCTTTAAACACCTTAGTGTACAAAGATTCAACAATATTCCGTTGTTTCTTTCCCAAAGATGTATAATGATCTAATCCCGGAGCAGAATTAATTTCAATTACATACCATTTTTTTGTAGGTAAAGTAGAAATATCACCATCAATAATTAAATCAACCCCACATAATCGTAGTCCCATATGTTTAGTTAATTTAATTGCAACATCTTTAAAAAACGGATGGATTTTTTCTGTAACATCAATAGATGTTCCTCCTGTTGATAAATTCGCATTATCGAGCAACCTCAAAGATTCATTTTTTAGAAGTATAGAATTGAAGGTTACTTTTTTTCTAAAAAGAATCATCTTTAATCTTTTGTCGTTGATATTGAATGTTCTATCACGACCAGATTTTTTAAAGTCACTTTGTTTCTTTTTAAGTAATGCCCTAATAGTTGATTTATTATCACCAACAATAGTCAAAGGTATCCGTTCATAAGCAGAAATGATCTTTTTGTCTAAAACAACAACTCGATAATCTTTACCAATAACTGGTTGTTCAACTAAAATAACATTATCAATGTAACTAATTTCTTTAAATACCTTAAAAAAATCAGTTTTAGTATAAACTTTTGTGACTCCAGTCCCTTGGCTTTTACTGTTCGGTTTAAGAAATACTGGTAATCCCATTTTTTTCCCAAACTTCCATGCTCTTTCAATAGTTTGTTTAGATTTAATTTTGGCAGCAAAAGAAATACTATAAAATTTCTTCCAAGGAATAACGGGGTACCCCATTTCTCTCATAAAGATTTTTGAATAATCTTTATCACGAGCTATTTCCGAAGAACCCATCGTATTTATGTCCAATGTTGTTCCACGAAAATATCTATTAATGCCGTTTGAATATGATATCTTTCCAACAACACCATATTCTTCTTCAATAAAAACCTTTACATTAAGCTTCTTGCCGATTTTTAAAAACAAAGAAGCAAGTAATGGTTGGCCTAGAATTGTTTTAACTTTCATAATTTTACTTTTCTTTTATTATAAAATTGACAAATATATTTATTATAACAATACCATTGAAAACAGAAAAAGTAAAGTGCTATCGGGTTTTTGTTTTTAAAATTTGATTCTTTTTATATTCTCAAAAAAAGGTCTATATAAATCTTCACGTGGGTCAATATAGAGTTCTTTTTTATTAATTCTCTCAGTGAAAATTACTGGGGCGTCTGTTATTAGAGCAAGTGGCTGTTGTTCTTTTCCTTCCCCCATACAAAGCACAGCAGAAGTTGCCAAACTGTCTGCAATATCTGTGCGAGAAAATTTTAAAGTACGTCCAAAGATATCTTTCTTGCCAATATAATTTCTAATTCCTTTAAATCCAGCATAACCAAGAGCAATACCCACGACTCCGGCACGTAAGGGAAATAATCGACTATCTGTAATCAAAATACCCAAATTTTTTATTTTAAATTTTTTACAAAGTTCTTTACGAATAAATAAAGCCGATTTAAAACTATCTTTTGGTAATAAAACCATTTTCCCATCTGCATTTGACTCATCTACCCCAGCCGAAGCCATGACCACACCATCTTTTATGGTAAGCCAAGTATGTTTCGTACGAAGCATAAAATCACTTTCAGATTCAATAATCTTTTCATGCATTTTGTTATGCGAAATTGTCCTATCAATCAAGACAGTTCTCCCTTCTGAAAGAGCTAATATTTTTGAAGTTACAACCAATATAGAATTTTCTGGAATCTTTTTAACATATCTAAAAACAAATTTAAGTAAGTCTTCTTTCTCCCTAAAAATACTGGTTTTAATGGTTTTAATTTGCATATTTATATTTTAGCAAAAGAGTTCCTTTTTTATTAAGTTTTTTTACTGATTCTAGAACAAAATTATATTTCTTGAATTTGTTGCTGGAAAACATCGGTATACCAACTGTAAAAACATAAGGCTCAATTGTGACAAAGAGCTTATCTAGCATTTTATTCTCAAGGCAAAAGTTATAAACCTTCGGACCACCGACTATGGCTACATTTTTATATTTTCTAGCTTGCAAAAATTTCTTCAGGTTGGATTTATTTGGGTTAAAGAAAATTATACTATCCTTTGTTATGGGTTTTTGAACTTTTGAAGTTAACACTATTGCGTTTCTTTTTTTCAGACGAGCTCTAGCTAATTTATAAGTATTGTGTCCAACAATGACAGCATCTATTTTTTCTAGAGATTTTTGAAAAAAATTCCAGTCTTCTATACTTGTCCAATCTGTACCAGAGTGACAATCTTTTGCTATCCGACCATCAATGCTTGCAGCAATGTAAGCAACATAGTATATTTTATGGGTTAGTTTGTGTATTTGACTCATGGTAAAGTGCACCCAAGAGATATTTACCCTCAATATTGAAACCGAGATTTAAGATGTGTTTCTTCTGCAAAAAGGCTAGGAGATTATTGACTAAAACAAAAGAAACAGAAATTCCAATTGCGAATAGAGCGCGCTCCAGGACTACAACTGGAATAAGAGAAATCCAAATCGACGCGGGTAAGGCGAAAACCCAGATCCACAAAGCACCACCAACTGCATGAGCGGTGAAAGTAGCCCCCAATGATCTGGCAAGCAGAAAACGATCTCGAAAAAAATAGGCAATAATAGGGATAGTCCAGAAAAGAGAAAAATACCAAACGGTTCTTCCAATAGGATGGGCGATGAATGCAAGAATCGCGATTATCGGAATAACTAAATTAAATTTCCCTTTTTTGGCAAAATACAATACCGCAAAAAGCATTGGCAAAAATCGGATAATTGTTCCGGCATCCTCAATCACTGCTCCGTGAACCAAGAAATTAATAAATTGCATAAAAAACACAGCCAATACTCCAGGCAAGCTACCAATAAAAGTTCCGGCAATAGGTGCAAAGGCGTCATAAAGCATAAATTTTGTTTTTGATCCTTCCAGTTGTGCTACGGGAATTTGCAAGGCGATGAAACCCAAGACTGTAAAAATGACAACAAACAAAAGATTTTTCTTAGTTAAATATTTTTGAACGTTTTGCATATTAATATAATAGCACAATTAAAACGTTAGTTCATTACTTCAACTCCCATCGATCGTGCGGAGCCGGCAATGATTCTGATGGCTCCTTCTGTGTCTTTAGCATTCAAATCCTTCATTTTCTTTTTAGCTATTTCTCCGGCTTGGGTCTTAGTGATTGTTCCAGCTTTAGTAGCGACATTTTTGCCCGACCCTTTTTCCACTCCGGCTGCTTTCAAAATAAGACCCGAAACTGGAGGAGTTTTTATGATAAAATCATAACTTCTGTCTTCATAAACTGTAATAACGACAGAAACCTTATCTCCTGCCATTTTAGCAGTGGTAGCATTAAACTTAGTGACAAAATCCCCTATGTTGATACCCGCTTGCCCTAATGCAGGCCCTAATGGAGGTGCCGGTGTAGCTTTAGCAGCTTCTATTTGGAGTTTTATTTTTTTTGTTATCTTTTTCATATATTTTGCTTCGTTAATTTTTTAAACCTTCTTAACTTGCAAGAAATCAAGTTCTACAGGCGTCTCGCGACCGAACATTGAGACAAGTACTTTTATTTTTCCACGCTCCTCATCAACAGCATTTACCTTACCTTCGAGATCTTTAAAGGGACCATCAATTATCAAAACTGTTTCATCTATAGCGATATCAATATTGTGTTTAGCCATACCTGTATCCATCTTTTTGAAAAGGTATTCCACTTCTTCGTTTTTCAGAGGAACAGGGTTTACTCCAGCACCGACGAAACCCGTGACCCGAGGAGTATTGCGAACAACATACCAAGAATCATCTGTAACTATCATATCCACTAAAACATAACCCGGGTAGATTTTTTCCTCTACTTTTACACGTTTGCCTGCTTTTATTTTTATTTTTTTTTCAACCGGCACGATGACATTAAAAATTTTATCATTCATACTTAAGGAATCAATACGTTGCTTTAAATTGCGGAGAACAACATTTTCATATCCAGCATATGTGTGAATAGCATACCAATTTCTAGTACCTTGCGTTTCTTGTTTCATGGTAATTTAGAAAGAAATTATCTTCTGTAAGCCTTGTAAGAAAACAAAATCAAAAACACCGAGCAGATAGGCTATTAAAATAGATAAAACGATTACAATCAAGCTATAAAAGATGGTCTGTTGTTTATTAGGCCAAATTACATGCTTTAATTCTGTCTTTGTTTCTTTAAAATATTCGGTAATTTTTGACATATTTAGAAAAGCCCCCTTTCAAGGGCTTTTCTAATGCTACTCTTTTTCAAAAAATAGTCAACCTATCTTAGAAAACAAATAGTTTTACCATATTTCATAAGTGATGGTAACATCCGAATTTATGGTATTCTCTCCTTTTGGTATTTCGGCTGGGGTAAAATCATTAGAAACACCCTCAGCCATCATAGTTTTAGCATACATCGGCATAGGATAATCACCGGATTCATTAAAAGAAGTAATTTTTCCCAATCTAACACCCAAATCTTTTGCTAATACTCTCGCTTTTTCTTTCGCATCATCAATAGCCTTTTTTCTTGCTTCTGCTTTTAACCCATCCTCATTATCTATGGAAAAATTTGGGCCGCTTAAATCGGAGACACCTAATGTTCCAAGTCCTTGCATAATTTTACCTACATCATCTGTATTTCTAATTTTTACAGTTATAGATTCTGAAGCAACATATCCAACAATAACACTCCTACTATTTGGCGGACAGCTGTATTGCGTACAAGGAATCATTATTTTCGTATCATATCTGTATTCATATTTCGGAGAAAAGGAGGCATCCGAAGTTTTGATATCCTTTTCCAGAACATTATTCTCTTTTAAAAAGTCCAGGGATTTCTTTTCGACTTCAGCTACAAGGGTTTGTGCTTCTTTTACTGTTTTTGATTCTTTACTGATAGTAAAATAAATACTTGCAATATCAGGGACAGCAAAAACTTCACCGTGTCCGGATAATGTAACGGTACTTATTTCCTTACTTCCTATCATACTGTAAGATTTAAATTCAGATAAAAATCTAACAGCAAAATAAAGAGAGAGAATAATTAAAAAAACAAGTGATACACGATATATATTTTTTTTATATTCATTTAATATTTCCATACATTAATTATGTTATTCAGCAGAATAAATTATTTTTCAATTTGTAAAAGTTCAACTTCAAAACTGATCGTCGCATTCGGAGGTATTACTCCTCCCGCACCAGCTTCGCCATAAGCATAATCTGGATTAATTTCAAGTATTCTTCCCTCTCCCACTTTCATCCCGGCAATTCCTACATCCCAGCCTCTAATGACTTGACCTGCTCCTATAGTAAAAACAAAGGGTTGCACATGATTAAATTTTGGATCTACGTTTGAATCAAAAATTGTACCATCTGCCAGTTTCCCTGTGTAATTCATGGCTACTGTATCACCTGATTTAGCTATATCTCCATTGCCTTCCTTCAGAATTATAATTTTTACACCCTCAATTTGTTGTGCATTTTGCATATTATTTTGTTCTTCACCTGCAATTTTGGAGTTAGAATAATCTACTCTTTTACTATTAATAGTAATAAAAACTAAAATTCCCACGACAACGATTACTATTAAAAACCACCAAACCATATTTTTTTTCATATTTTTTTACTTATTAAACTTTATAATATATCAATTATACACAAAAATATTGTCAAATCAAATTCACTTCTCTTTCAAGCGTCAAATTGAATTTGGAAAAGACTGAAGTAATTATTTGTTCGGATAAATTTTTTATTTCTTCTCCCGTAGCTCCGCCGTAATTTACGAGGACTAACGCCTGTTTTTCATGTACGCCAGCATTTCCTATTCTTTTTCCCTTCCAGCCACATTTTTCAATAAGCCAAGCAGCGGAAACTTTAATATTCCCTTCCTTGCCCGACATAGCCTTAGCGTCGGCGGGTTCTTCAAAATAGGGCATTTCAGGGTAAACTTCTAACAAAACTTTCATTTTTTGTTTTTCCAAAAAAACATTTTTAAAAAAACTCCCAGCATTACCTATTAATAATGGGTCGGGTAATTTACTTTTACGGATAGCTATGACTGCGTCACTAATAATTCTAGGAGAAATAATTTCCCTCGGTCGTAGACCTATGGGTGAGACAATTTTATTCCCGCCCGACTGGACGATGTCAGCCGTTCGGGCGGGTTTTTCCAAATATTCCTGCAATATTTTATAATCCGTATTTCCTTTTCCCGCTTTATTCAACTTTAAAGTTATGGCCGTAATAAAATATTTGCCTTTTAATCTACCTTTAAAAACACTGTAACGATAGTCAAATTCACATTCTTCTTTTTTAAAAATATTTTTTTTTCCTGTCTTTATTTCATATGCTTCAACATTCTCCAAAGTATCTTTGAGTTCTACTCCATATGCTCCGATATTCTGTACGGGCGCAGCACCGACAGTACCTGGTATAAGTGATAAATTTTCTATACCCCAATATCCATGATTGACCGTAAACATCACCAAATCATGCCATATTTCTCCACCCATAGACCTTATAAAAACACTCTCGGAATTTTCCTCTAGTATTTTAATCCCCTTTAATCTATTTAAAATAACAATACCATCAAAATCTTTCGTAAATAATATATTACTCCCTCCACCTAAAAATAATTTTTCATTATTCTTAAATTCCGGAGAAATAAAAAGCTTCTTTAAACTAAATTCATCATTTAATTCAACAAAAAATTTCGCGCGGACGGATATTCCGAAAGTATTTAATTTAGTCAAATCATAATTTTTAATAATCTCCATAAAAATATTACCTCAAAATAAAAATAACGGCGGTTAGGCTGACTGCAAACAATAATCCAACAGTTAGCCAGCCTATGATATTAGTCAGTCTCTTATTTTTAAAATCCCCCATTATTTTTTCACTGGCACTGATCTGTACAATAAAGAATAAAATGACAGGTGAAATGATGCCATTCAAAACAGCTGAATAAATAAGGGTTTTTATAGGATCAAGCCCTATGAAATTTAAAACAATTCCCAAAATCATAGCTATAATAATAACTCCATAAAAAGCTGTAGCTTGTTTTAATTTTCTGTAAAGTCCTTCTTTCCAATTAAAAGCTTCAGACATTGCATAAGAAACTGAACCTGCTAGTATTGGAATGGCTAAAAGTCCTACTCCTACAATTCCAATAGCAAATAAAGTAAAAGCGAAATTACCGGCGAAAGGTTTTAAGGCCAAAGCTGCATCAGCCGCTGTTGCTATGTTTGTGATACCGCTTCCAAACAAGACCGCTGCACTAGTGGCAATTATAAAGAACATAATAAGATTAGAAAAAAACATACCTGACCAAACATCTATTCTCATTTTGTGAATATTTTCATTCGTATTAAGAGTACGTCGTGCTTTTTCTGTTTCTTCCCCTTTTAATATTTGTTCTTCTACTTCTTGGGATGTTTGCCAGAAAAATAAATAAGGCGAAATAGTAGTACCAAAAGCTGCACAAATTAGAATAATTTCATCCTTTGAAAAAGAAATTATTGGAACAACCAAATGCTTAAATACTTCTCCCCAATTAGTTACAACCGAAAAGGCTGAAAATACATAAGCAAAAAGGACTAAGGCTAAATACTTTAGATATTTTGAGTATTTTTTATAAGGAATAAAAATCTGAAGGCCAAGACTCAGAGCAGCAAAACCCAAAACCAAAAAGGCGAATTCTATCCCAGGGAAAATAAGTTGAGCGCCTTTTGCCATAGCTCCCAGATCTGCTCCGATATTAAAAACATTTGCAAAAAGAAGAAGCAAGGTGCAAATATAAAGAATTTTTTTTGAAAAATGTCTTTTTATATTAGTAGCAAGCCCCACTCCAGTAGTAAGTCCAATACGAGCGCACATTTCTTGAATGGCACCCATTAAAGGAAAAGAAAAAAGCGAAAGCCAAATCAAATCAAAACCGCGAGACGCTCCCATTTGTGAATAAGTGGCAATACCTGATGGATCATCGTCAGCCGCTCCTGTGGTAAGTCCGGGGCCTAAAGTTTTCCAATACTCCTTTACCTCCTTAACCGGTTTTTCATTTTCTAAATCATCCCTTATTTCTCGCTCTAATTCCACGCTTTTTTTCAATACCCTATTCGGCGTATTAAATATTTTTCCCAAAATACTTCCCCTCATTTTTTAATTATGACATAAAGAGGGCGAGCATGAAAGTTTTTGTAGCAAGCAACTGGATTCTTTTTTGCTTGCAAGAAAATTTACATGCTCGCCCGATCTAGGCGATCCATAATGGCTACGCCTAAACCTTCTTTTGGAAAACTTTCACACAAAATAATATCAACGGGATGGGTATCAAAAAATCGCAGAGCATCATAAAGTTTTTGCGATATTTCTTCTAAATTATTTCTATCACCCAATACAAAAACATTAGGTTTGTACTTTTCAAAAGAATCTTTATTCTGCTTTGTGGTTATAATGCCGATTCTTAATTTTTTTTCTTTTAAAACTTCCGCTCGCTTTTCCATTTTTTCAGAAATAATTTCTAATTTTGCTTTAGGCGCATAATGTCTATATTTTGTACCGGGAGAAAATTGTAGTTCCCTTCTATCCTTCGCAAAAATAACCGCCAATGGAAATAAAATTTTTTCTAACATTTCTTTAGTAATCGCCCCTGGACGAAGAATCAGGACTTGCTCGTTATTTATTCTTAGAACTGTCGATTCAACGCCAATATCCGAAAAACCGGCATCAATAATCATATCAACCTTGCCTGTTAGCTCATCATAAATATGTTCTCCCGTGGTTCCACTTGGACGACCCGATATATTAGCCGACGGTGCGGCAATAGGTACGCCAGCCAAATAAATAAGTTCATGAGCTATAGGATTTGATGGCATACGAACCGCAATAGTTGGAAGCCCGCCGGAAACAATATCTGAAATTTCTTTTTTCTTTTCAAAAACAATAGTCAGTGGCCCCGGCCAAAATGCATTTATTAATTTTTTTTGTTGTTCTGAGACAGTATCAACTAATTCTTTTAACTGATCTTCATCACTAATGTGAACAATAATAGGATTATCGCTAGGCCTGCCTTTGGCAGAAAAAATTTTTGCCAAAGCTTTTTCATCAAAAACATTCGCCCCTAATCCATAAACAGTTTCTGTTGGAAAAACAACCAAACCACCACTTTTAATAATATTTGCAGCTTTTTCTAAAACTTCTTTTTTGTTTTCATCTGTAATTTTAACAATTTTCGTTTGCATATTAAAAAAGACAAACCTAAATTGGGTGCCTATCGAGATTTGAACTCGAACTGAGGGTTCCACAAACCCTAGTGCTAACCATTACACTATAGGCACCATGTAGCGCTATTTATAGCAAAAAATATAGATAAATGCTACTTTCAAAAATTATAAAAATTAAAAGATTTTAAGAGTCGTGGGTCCCCTGTCTTTATGGCTCCGAGGGCGAAGGCTCAGAAATCTTTTGAATTTTTATAATTTTTTATTTGTAATCCGGGCTTTGTTCTGTTATGCCGGCTCTATAATTAGATAATCTGGCAAAAGCGTATAGCACACTTGAAAGACGATTAAGATATGCTTTAGTGAAAGGTTTGATTTCTATTTTGCTTTCGTCTGCGACCACAATGACCCTCCTCTCTGCTCTACGAGAAATAGTACGAGCTATATCAAAAATGGAAGCAAGTTCTGTTCCACCGGAAATAAAAAAGGTTTTTATGGGTAGAAGTTCTTTTTCTATGGAATCAATAATTTTTTCTAATTCTTTTATTTTTTCTTCGCCGATAGACATTGATGCTAGAAATACGTTGATCGCATCCGAAAGTTTTAGTTGTTCCATTGTCTCCTTTCCTTGTGTAAAGCATATTTTTTAAACTTGTCCCGTACTGAACTTCGCTCTAGTATCGGGATTAACGTTTTATAATTAATTCTTCATCTGGTTTGTCTTTTTTAAGATTTTCTATAATTTTATCAGCAACAAAATCTGGATCCATAAAACTATCAAAGTCATCCGGTCTATTTTCTCCAAAAATATCCGTTTTTATACCACTTGGATATATCGAAAATATAGAAATATTTTTATTTTCTTCTCGAACTGATTTAGTAAAACC
>LBRM01000011.1:38384-73826 GCA_000991415.1 Candidatus Nomurabacteria bacterium GW2011_GWA1_36_15
GGCAACCAAATACCGGCATTATTAATCCAAATATCCAGTTTACTGAATTTTTCTATGGTAAATTCCAATAATTTTTGCAATTCATCTTCTTTTGTAACATCCGCTTTTATTCCAATAATTTCTTTTTCTAAATCTTTTAAACCTTCTTCATTCCGAGAACAAACCACAACTTTTGCCCCATTTTTCAAAAAAGATAGAGCTAGGGCTTTTCCTAAGCCTCTTGTTCCACCTGTAATTATTACTACTTTGTCTTTTAATTCCATAAATCAATTAAAAATTCTAATCACCAAATACTCCCATAAAAAAAGTTCCAAATGCTGACCAGAAAGCAGAGAGTGCGTTAGCTAGATTATTAGAGACACGTCTATTTATTTCTGCAAAAGTATTCCAAATAGTAGTATTATTGACGACATTACATTCACCATTACTGCAATCTTTAAACAAAATAATTGCTCTATTCGGTTTAAGAGTTGTTGAAGAGATTTTGTTGGTCGATTTTACACCATCTTCAGTAAGATAATAATAAGAACCTCCAAAGCTTATGTATTTATCAGACTTTGTTGGATTAACATACACAAATGCTTTCTGGAATTCTCTTGATAAAACATCATCGTCCCTTTCTTCATATCTGCCCTCAGGGATAAACATGCTTAAAGGAAGATCAAAACCCTTCCAAGCATTGAAATCAATACTCCACGAATCATAATACGCCTTAGTATCAGGACCCTTAATACCTAATAATCCGGTAGCCATAGAATAATAGGCTGCCTGCGCTCCATTTTCGTGTTGACCTTTTACGGGGCCAAAACCTAAAACAGACGTCAAACCCTGATTCTCAGCATTAATTAACGCATTAATATCTGTTTCACACATTTGATTCGTATACCAAAAATCAGACAAAGGTACACCAGGCCAGCTTTCTATCACACTGCAAAAGCCTTCTTTAAGTGTTCCTTCAATAAGATCAGAATATTCCTCCATCACTGTATGCTGTAATCCATTAAGTATGAATATTGCCTCTTTATCTCCTTGAGCTCTATCAACAAGTTTTCTAATATTATACATGGCTTTTCTTACATCATTCATCCAAGTCTCAGCTTCATAAAGTTGGCCTGTACGGGAATCAATAACTTTAATTGTTTCTCCATTAACATATTCTAAATCACCATTTTCAAAGCCCTTCATATTTAATGGTTCGAATGAGTCAAAGAATGCTCCATTATAGCCGACACTCATCGCATTCAATATACTGTCAGCATAGAATTTCTGAAAATCTTTGTGACCAAAAAATAAGCTTGCCCTAGTCATGCAATCTTCACAATCCCTATTCACGTTCCTACAAGTATCACAGTTAGGCGATTCATTAACTCCATAATTAGAATTATATATCTGCTCTCCATTAATATCTTTTAATTTCCATTCTTCAGGATAAGATCTGCTCCATCTACCAAATATAGGAGGAATTTGAACACCTTCGCCACTTTTAAAAGCATGAACAGAGAACATGTTTCCATAAATGATAATATCTGACTTATCCTGATTATACAATCTGAACCTGTCCAGTGCTTCCTGATCAAAATATATTTTGTAAGGGTCCCATTCAGCTAGTTTAACGCCATCAAACCTCCACCAAAGCGGAAGCTGCAATCGGCCTAATTCTTCCATATAATTCAAGAATGATGTTCTGTCATCTTTGTGATCATAATCATATGGTTTATTGTATGTTAAACTTAACCTCGACCTCAAAGTTAATCCTCCAGTGTACCATTCCTTGTTAGCATCTATTCTAAATGTATTGTCACTTTCATCCATGGATTTCGAATCAGTAACATCAGATATCCTTATTCTTGCATCTTGATATTTACCTGTAGGAACATTCTGCCATGTATAAATGCCATCATTTTCTGTTGAGCTAACTAATATTTGCCAATTATTTCCATTATTCAAAGAATATTCAATCTTTACATTCGCTAATGTTCCTGAAGAGTCCCATTTAATAGTCTCAGAACCTCCAGATACTAAGACCTCACCACCGGCTGGTCTTATAACAGCAATCTCCGGAGGCTCAAAATTCGGATCATTAGTAATCAAAATCCTATCGACTTTGGTCGTAGAACGCCAATGTTTGTTAATCTTAAGAACATGATTACTCCCAGAAAGTTGATAACCTGGAGGATTGGTTGGAATCCAATGATAGCTCCAACCATTAACTGTCCTATCCTCAGGCCCGGTATAGAAGTAAGGGCTCACAATCCCATCAACATCAACAGTGAGTGTACCCCAAGAATCCTGCATCTGAGTCCTAGCCCAAACATAATATTTTCCAGGGCTTGCAGTAAAAGCATATTTCAAATAAGAAGGAGAACCGTTTTGCTGATTCAATACCAACATGTATTCTCCATTTGATGCCCTAGAATCTGGTCTTGCAACAAAATTCTGATAATCTTTTGAAGCTTCAGCTTCTATATAGGTTGGACCATTAACAGTAACAATTGAAGCCGATTTTTGAACAGTATATGTTTCAGAAAAATTTTCTTTTTGATTCGAATTAGGTAAAACAGCAATAGCCTTAACAGTTTTTGAATCTCTTAACTCAATTGCGCCAAAATATTCTTGAGAATTAACTGTTGGTGTACTTCCATCTAAAGTATAATAAATATTAGCACCAGGAATACTGCTTTCAAGCCAAACATGAGTAACATCATGAGTTCCTGATAAAGACCCTTCTACCACTGCACACGCAACACATACTCCTCCACAATCAGTATCAACTTCATTCTGATTCTTTATGCCATCAGAACAAGTAGGTTGTACAGCATTCACCGTAATATTCACAGTGGTAGAAGTAGCAACTGCATTACTATTATCATACCCTTTAGCCGTTAAGGAATAACTTCCAGTAGGAACACTAGGCCAAGTGAAAGTATAAGGAGAAGTTAAGTCTTCACCAAGCTTAGTAGTACCATTGTAGAATTCTACTTTAGAAATAGTGCCGTCAGAGTCAGAAGCATTGGCTGAAAGTGTAACTGTGGCGGGAGCAGTATGTTGTGAATTGTTGATGGGAGTAGTGATGGAAACGGTAGGAGAAATATTCTGGGGTGGAATACAAATACTTCCATTCCATACAGTGCCTGAAGCACAACTTGAGGTCACAGTTCTTTGAGCTAATAGAGTACCATTATTGTAAAGATAAAAAGTTTCAGAATTGTATTTAACAGCTAGAGGAAGATTGGTACCTGTATTACCAGTAGCCACATTTACATTAACGGGTTTGGTAATAGTGGAAATAGCTTGAGGATTAGTGGTACTCCAAGTAAGATTTACATTACAACTACTACTACCAGAGGCAATGAGACAAGAGGAGGCTGAGGAAGTAAGAGTGCCAGACATTACAGGTTGAGTACCAACTGTCACCGTGGCTGAATTTGAAGTACTGCCTCCTACTCCACTACAAGTGAGAGTATAAATTTTAGTGGAAGTTAGATTACCAGTAGATTGACTTCCGGAAGTTGCTTTAGTTCCTGTCCATCCATTACTAGCAGTACAAGAAGTGGCATTAGTGGAACTCCAAGTGAGAGTAGCAGATGTATTGTATGAGACTGAGGTTGAGTTAGCAGAAATGGAAACAGTGGGAGCACAATCAGTAGTATTACAAACCTGAGTTTCAGAAGATGAACCAGAACAATTAGCTCCTCCATTAGCAGGAACTGGATTAGTACAAGTACGAGTACGAGTTTGTGTTCCTGTTTGACCACAAGCTGTGACACTACAAGCACTCCAGGTACTCCAAGCACTCCAGGCACCGTTCACGATTATAGGTTGTGTTCCTCCTCCACCACCTCCTCCTCCACCTCCTCCTCCACTTCCACTCACTTTTTTAATTACTGGAATTACAACCGTTCCATCACATCTCAAACCAGTGATCCAACTGAAGCCTAAAGCTGAAGAACAACCTGTTGGATAACTTGTAATAACACTGCCGTTACATGGAGCACCAGTATAAGCACTATAACCTGAATTTGAATTACAACCAGCTGGGTAGTTTGTTGCAGTACTTCCATTACATGGTAAACCACTAAAAGCACTATAACCTGAATTTGAATTACAACCAGCTGGATAATTTGTTACTACTGGAGTTGGATAGAATGTCAGGATACCACTTAAGGAAGCACGAGATTTAAGACCAAAGATACCATCAGCTGTTAAACCTTTAGCTCTTTGATAAGCTTTGACGGCTGTGTCAGTGGCTTTACCAAAGTAAGTGGTTTCTAAACCTACTGAACCAGCTCCTATTCTAGAAACAATATATCCTTTCTCATTCAAGAACTGTTGCAGATACTTCACTTGAATATCTTTCATTCCATACTTTAAGGTTTTAGTGATACTTCCTTGTGCCGCTGAGACTATAGAAGCTCCGATAAACAGAAATATAGTAATTATTACAATTTTGAGAAATAATTTTGATTTTAATGGGTTAGAGATGGACATAGAGATTATGAGGGAAAGCAGTTCCTAAGTTTATTATATCAGGTTTCGTTTTTTAATACATTTTTACTATTATTAAAGAAAAGTCTCCCTGTTCTGGTGCGCGGGAGAGGATTCGCACCTCCACGTCCTTACGGACACTGCCACCTCAAGGCAGCTTGGCTACTGTTACAACACCCGCGCGTAACTAAAGTTTATCACATTTTAACAAAAGAAAAACTAAGTTATAAAAAATAAAAAACATCTTTTTGAGGGGTTTTGAGCGCGACGGCGCGAAAACTTCAGGATTTTTTAAGCCTACCCGAAATGAATTTCATTCAGGCGGGCTTCAAAAAATCCGTACCGGTAAAAAGATGTTTTTTATTTTTTATTTTTCTGTTTTTTCTACTTCCACTTCGTCATCAACTTCAAGTGTAACCGAACGCAGTTTTCGGCGAACATCCTTAATCGCTTTGACACGAACATAGTAAAGTTTCGATTTACGAGCACGAGATTTTTTGGTCACTTCAATCTTATCAATAGCTGGAGAATAGAGCGGAAAAATTCTTTCTACTCCAACACCTGAGGCAATTCTTCTGACTGTAAAAGTCGCACCGATTTCTGTCCCATGTTTTCTGGCAAGCACCATGCCTTCAAAAGCCTGCAATCGTGTTTTACCTTTTTCGTCTAAAACTTTAGACCAAACACGCACTGTATCCCCAGCATTAAAATCAAGTTTTTTTCTTTCTTCCACGTTAACTGTCGTAAGTTTTGTTTTATCAATTTTATCTCCTGCCATGATGAAAACACTTTAACACAAAGGAATTTCAAAGGCAAATTCAAATTTTTATCACAAAAATTCACCTTGATAACATTTCACACAGTAAACTATTTCCGATCTATCAGGAGCATAGGGTGTATAAATGTTCGCCTTACATTTCATGCAGTTTCTGTTATATAATTTCGGTTTGGTCATTTTATCAAACCGTTTGTTCTCACGACATTTTGGGCATTCATGTGGAATAGGCAAGTTCATTTTACGAAGCAAATTTAATTCACCATGAACTATTTTATAACCTTTACTACAATTTTTACATCCAATCACCTCATTTAAGATATCATCATTAGTATCCAGTATTTTATCGGGCAAAGAATCTACGGGTTTTGTAATGTTGTATACCATATCTTCTTTATTACTCCAATTATACCCTTCTGCAAGTGCTTGCTCTTCTGCCTTCGGAAAAAAATACATAACGCCTGATTTATTATAAAAAAAATTACTGAATTCAGGTGGAAAAAATTCTCCATATTTGTATATTCTCCTTTTGCTATCTATATATGGATTTTTATTCATATCTTCCATAATCCCTTTTCTTAATTTAAAGTATTCTTTTTCAGAATATTGTTTATTTAAAATACAAAAATTTTTGCGTTTTAAATTTACACAACCAAAATTATTTTTGCCAGTAATATTCCAACGGCAATATTGTAAATTGAAACAATCAGCCCAACAATGAACAGAAAAACACACAGAACTAGAGTTTTCTCCGATGGCAAGGGATTCATAAATTAGACTGGCATTATTGCCCCAACTGGAATAATCCCAACAGTCCTTTACCGGAGGCACTGAAATAAGTTGAGTATATTTACAATCTTCGACACCATTCACGATATAACATTCTTTTGAATTCTTTGAAGTATAAACATGTTCACCAGTTACATTAAAATTCAGAGAATGACCATTATATTCTCGATAGGGTTTGCTCAACCAGAAATCATACACTTGTTTTTCAAAACTATTTAATTTCTTCCAAGAATCAAATTCCAGTTCCTTTAATTTTTTAATGTATTCTTCTTTAGAATATTTGATGTTAAATATACAATCGGTAGCCTCTCTCAAATTGACACATCCAATACAATTAGTACACCCATAACAATTTCGGGAAAACCAAACATCTACACAATTATCGCATTCATTTGAAAAGAAAGTCCTATAATTTTTTGTAAAACCAGTCGATCCATAACACAACTCCGAATTAAATCCTCTTAAACAATCGGCACTGTATTTCAGTCCGTTTAATATGGAGGAATAATATACGTTATCGCAGTAATCGGCAAAAAAAGTGAGATAACAGTCTTTGGACCAACCAATACCGTTAGAATATTGCGAATTTTTAACAGTTGGATAATCACTCTCAAGACTAAAACAAGGAGTTTTATCCATAAGTTCTTTTACTTGTTCCAAAAAAGGTCGCGACGGATCATATTCCATTCCATATTCTGTACCGTCCCAAGAATCGCTCCACCAACATAGTTGACAATAAACAGTAACTTTCTGTTCTGGAGAATATATAGACAAAGTTCTTTCCCCGCATTTGTCACAATTACGCCAATACAAGTCCCAAACATTAAAAAAAGAAAAACGTCTAACCATCCGACATTCCGGGCACCAAGTCGGCGGTGGGACTTTTATTTTTTCATAAAAATTAAAATCATCAGACTTTATTGTGAAATCCTTTTTGCAATTCTGACAAACTTTATTCTCACTTTTATTTTCCATATTATTAATTTCCTTAACCTATCATATATGATATACTAACGTTTTTAAAATTGAAGAAAGATTACTCTTTTTAATCTATTTTACCACTCTTTTGAACTCAGGAGGCAAAGGTGATTCTATTTTGATTATCTTCCCTTTTGGATTTCCTGTCTGCGCAGGCAGGTTAAACTCTATAGATTTTGCATGAAGGGCTAATCTATTCAACCCTTTAGGGTATGGATTTTTAGGAGCATAAAGAGAATCACAAGCTATTGGATGATTTATATATTTCATATGTACGCGAATTTGATGTGTTCTGCCGGTTTTTGGATGAATTTCAAGGTAAGTAAATTTTTGTGTCTCTTTAAGGTCGGACCTTTTTAAATTCTCAAGATCCGACCTTTCCCCGACACACAAAGCTTCAAATCTTTTTAAAACTTTATATTTAGTAATAGCTTCTCGAAGTTCCCCTCTGGCACCGCGTCCTGCCAGTCTGCGACGAAAATCGGAGGGACTTCTGCCGATAGGCTTATTTATAATTCCGTGATCATTTTTCACCCAACCAGAAACAATAGCATAGTAGGTTTTTTTTATTTCCCTATCCATAAATTGTTTCTTAAAATGAGCAAAAGCTTTTTTTGTTTTTACAATAAGAAGCACACCGGAAGTTTCTTTATCTAATCGGTGCACAATGCCTGGGCGATCAATTTCTTTATTATCAAAAGTTACAGGCTCTCCTACCCCTTTCAACTTAGGATAATTTTTAAAAACCCAATCAGTGATAGTTTTCTCTTTCGTTTTTCCGTCTGCATGCACAGAAATACCCGAAGGCTTGTCTATAGCTAAAACATCTTTATCCTCATACAGAATTTTTATTTTCATAATTGAAATAATATATAAAATAAGCTAGAATAGCTATAGTTTAGTAAATATGCGCGCTTAGCTCAGTTGGTAGAGCAACTCATTTACACTGAGAAGGTCGGGGGTTCGAGTCCCTCAGCGCGCACCTCGCCCCTGTAGTTCAATGGATAGAACTGCGGACTTCTAAGCCGTCGATGTAGGTCCGATTCCTACCAGGGGCACCAAATTTATAATGACGGGTCAATGATGGGTGATGGAGAGTTTAAGATTTCAATAGATTTCTTTTTGCGTTCTGAAAAATATTCTAATGCTTTAGTGAGTCTTTCTTTTTCTGTCATTCCTTTTTTATCAATATTCATGACTGTTGGAATCGGTTCCTTGTTTATTTCCATAAAAAGATACAAACCAAAAGCACAAAAGAGAAGTATTAAGATAAATGTCATGTAAAGCAGATACTTCCAATAAAGATCTGGCTTAATTCCTAGACCTCCTTTCCTGAATTTTCTCTTCTTTTTTAAAAACTTTATTTCCATATTTAATAAATTATCAATTAATAAAACTCTTAAGTCTTATTTTAAAATTTGCCGTCCATTGTGAAGTTTTTTTAGCAGATGTGTCTTGTGTATTTAAACTTTGAATATTTACTAGAACAAACTCAAGATCGTATGGGGAATTTTCTAAAAGCATGATTGATTTATAAATAGTCTCAAAACTTCCTGACGCCTCCATCTGAACCATAAGTGAAGAATCGGCATTTTCAACATCGACAGAAGTAACTTCAGCTTTAGCTTTCACTTCTGCGGCTAATTTTTCAATCGTATTTAAAAAGGGAACCACATCAGAACTTTGGACAAAATGCGTTTCAAGCAAAGCTCTCTCAGGCTCTATTGTTTTGATTAAATTAACAATGGACTTTGTGTTTTCTTTGCGCGTACTTTCTGTCTGCCATTTTTCTTGGGCTAATTGTGATATTTCCTCATTATTATTTACCATTCTATATAAAAATATAAAAACAAAACAAGAAAATATAAAAAATATCACGGAAAGAATCAATATTTTTTTTTGAAAAATAGATTGCATATATTATGAGGGGACTAAATTCAAATAAAATTTAATATTAGACCCTTTTACGAAATTAGAAATCGGTAAATCGACTTTTGAGAAAGCCGTATTATCTTCCAGTATCCGACGGAACAAAAGCAGAACTTCACGATTTGGTGCCTTGCCACTAATATTTATTCTCTCGCCAGTTTGTGGATCATTTTGATATAAAATCTCTGTGATTTTAATACTGGATATCTTTTTTAAAATTATTTCATTTATTACTTTCTGAGAAAAAGCGGGGCCTTTTTTCTTAGCATTTTCAATCAAGCTTAACTTTTTGTCCAAATCCTTAATAACCATCTGCGTATCTTCATCAGGTAATGCAACGGATCCATTTTCCTGTAATTCCAATTTCATATCAATTGAACTTTTTTCCGCAGAAGAAAGAAAATAGGACGGCAAAATTGCGACAGAAGCAACTAATAAAGATACACCCAGCATTGTAAAAAATAAGGTCAGGAGTCTAAGATAGAAATCCCTGGACATTTTTTTCTTTTCTTCGTTTGGAATTAAATTAATCATGTTCAAAATCCCTCAAGGCCAGTCCCAAAGTGGTGGCAAAGGCCAATGATTGGTTAAAATTTATTTCCGGAATATTTTTTTCTGTTTCCACCATATTAACCCAGACATTAGCTATTTCTACATTAATCTTCATACTAACGGAAAAATATTCAGAAAGCCCTATCAAATTGGAATCGCCGCCACAAAGAATTACTTTCTTAATCGGCGGTCTGTCTTTCCCTTCCTCGTCTTTATGTGTATGCCAATATATAAAATGTTTTTCTATCTCATCACGCAAAACAGAAACACCGTTTAAAAGAACAGAAAATACTTCCGTGTTTGTGGCATTACGTTTTAAACCATATTCTTTTTTCTTTTTTTCTGCTTCTTCAAAACTTATTTTTAAATCCTTTTGAATCATGCTGGAAAGCATAGCCCCGCCTATATCCAGAGTAGAAGTGAATATAACAATACCACGAGATATTATAAAAATGCCTGTGCGTTTTTTTCCGAAATCTACCACCATATAAGTTTCTAAGTCACCTTTTTCTATCACACACCTGACAATTGCCTGCGCTTCAAGTTCAAATGATCTAGCAGATATCATAGAATTTTTAAAAACAGAGAGATACTCCTCAATTACATTTTTAGGGATAGCAGCAACTTGTAGTTTTAAGCTTTGTTCGTCCTCGCTTAATAATTCATAATCAAATATGGCATCTTGCGCCGTTATCGGTATGTATTCTTCCAGAGAAAGTTCTATGCCTTCCCTGACATTTTCTAATCCTGGTTTTTCCAATCTAAGATTAAAAAGATACACCTGCTCTTCCGGCAGAGAAACACGAACAGATCTTAATCCTTCTTCTTTTCTGAGTGATATTAAAACTTCTTCCATCCGTCGAGAATCTTTAATTTTACCCGATTCAATAATGCCCGCTGGAATTTTTTTCTCTCCATAGCGATTCACCTTAATACCATCTTTTGTTTTAACAAGTTCTATAAATTTTATTGATTCGTCTGAAATATCCAGACCAAAAGATGGCAACAAAAGAAATTTGGGCGTAGGAAAAAATCTATTGTATGAATTTCTGAGCATTATAATATTATACAATATCCCCCGTATTCCTGCTATTGTTTTTCAATTCGCTCGCGTACCAACAGGAATCTCATCACTTGGTTCAAGCAAAGAAAATCTTCCGTCCTGGGCGGAAACTGCCAAGATCATACCTTGGCTTTCAATTTCACGGATTATTCTCGGCTCTAGATTAGTTACAAACATACATTTTCTGCCAATTAGAATATTACAGTCTGGAAAATATAATGAAATACCAGAAACTATTTGTCTTGGTTTTTCCTCTCCTACGTCAACAGATAATTTTAGTAATTTATCAGTATCAGGAATTTTTTCCGCTGATAAAATCTTACCTACTATAATATTAACTTTTTTAAAATCCTTTAGAGTAATTGTGTTATTTCCCATTATTCTTTTTATCTAAATATCTTTGTAATATCAAGGCGGCAGCAGAAGCATCTACCCGACCACTTTTAATTTGTTTCAATCTACTATGCACTTGTTTTTTCAGTTCTAAAATAAAAACCTCAATCCTGGCCGATAGCGCATTCAGTTTGCCGGAGAAATCTATTGATTCCCCTATTATAATTTCTGAAATGTTTTCTGTTTTTATAATTTCTTCCAGTTTTTTAAGACTACTAGAATCATTCAATACAATCTCTTTGGGGAAAGCCAAAACTTTTTTTTCATCTGAAATTGCCACCCCTATTCTCTTTGTTCCATAATCAATCCCTAAAAACTTCATAACAGAATACTAGCATAAAAATTTTATTTCTGGTATAATATACCTATTATGGAACAATTTAATGTGTTTTTTGCAAATGGTTTAGGGGTTTCTCCTTTTGTAGTTGGGGTAGTGGCAGTTTGGGTACTTTTTTGGAAAGGTTGTTCTTTGTGGATAGCCGCAAAAAATGACAAGAAGTGGTGGTTCCTGGCACTTCTTATCTTAAATACTTTGGGAATTTTAGAAATCGTTTATATCTTCTTCGTCGCTAAAAAGAAGTGGAGTGATATAAAACAAATTTTTTCTAAAATACCATCATCTCAACAATAAGCTGGAACTTTTTAATTAAAAAAAATAATAATCTATTATACTCCTTAAATGGAGTATTTTAGTTTTCAAAACTTGAGAAAAGTCTTAAAATAAAGTAGGGTTATGCAAAGGGAGGCGTCGCATAGCGGTTTAGTGCACCGGTCCTGAAAACCGGAGTGTCGCAAGGCACCGTGAGTTCGAATCTCACCGCCTCCGCCTTGACAATTTAGTATCGGCGTGTCCTCGTTGCTTATGACAACAGCACGACCCGCGTGCTATGTTGCATGATATTTTTTATAAAAATTGTTTATGAATAAAAAGTTCAATAACAAAATAATTTTCTGCCCACACTTTTCTGTCTTTAATATCCAAATTAGCGTAGATGAACAAGAATTTAATAAAGGATACAAGTTATTTAACGATGGTAAGGTTAAGAAAATAACAGCGGACTTTGATGGTTTTCATGCAATTGTTTCTGGGACACATGACTATAGTGTATCCGTAAATATTAGTGATTTTGAGCGTGGAGTTTGCAATTGTTACCTTGGACAAAAAAATATTCTCTGTAAACATATGATCGCGCTTGCGATTGCCACGGTATCAAAATACAACCCAGAGAATTTTAAACTCATTATGAGTTCACTTGACCATACGGTATGTTCCGGACAAATTCGAGAAATTACTAAAGAGGAATTAACTGCTATTAAAAAAGAATTACAACACGGATTATTGTATATAAAATATTATGACGGTCCTTCTTCAAAATGGTTTGCGTATCAAGACACTTTATTAAAAGGTGGGCGACTTATGTGATACACTTCGTCAAAACTTCCCATTTGTGAAATATCGGCAAAATTATGCATCGATTTCCTTATAAAGCTGGACAAAAAAGTCTGTTATGGAGTTGACGATTCCGATGGAGCGGTAGGTAACCTTATGACAGACATGGTTGAATTGCTAAATTTATTTGTAAATATAAAACCCGATCTACGTGATTTCATTACAAAACACTTGCCTAAAGAAACTTCTTTCGGCTGGGAAAGAATGTTTGGCGTAATTTAATTTTTACTTTTTCTTATATCTCGTTGTTCGTCCTTGCCCAATGCGTTCTACTTTTTTGAAACGCAAAAGAGTATCAAGCGCTTGTGATACTGTTGGACGAGCAACCTTAGTAATTTTTGAAATTTCACCAGGTGTTGCTTCCGATACTTTTAAAAGATATTGCCACACTAAAAGCTGTTTCGGGGAAAGCAGTTTTTCAATATTTTCTTTGGAGAGCAATTCAATTGCTTGCCTTGCTTGAGTGAGCAGAATATTGAAAAAGAATTCTAGCCAAGGCATAATATTTGGACTGCCAGTTTTTAAAGTTTTCTGGCTTTTCCGGAGAGCGACATAATATTCTGCTTTGTTATCCTCAATTAATTTTTCATGGGAGACATATGGTATGTACTCATAGCCAGTTTTAAGCATCATCAAATTGGTCAGTACACGTGAGAGTCTGCCATTGCCATCCTGAAACGGATGGATATTAAGAAATTCAACCAGAAAATTTCCAATAATTAATAATGGGTGAATTTCTTTTAAAATAAAAGCTTCTTTGGTCCATTCTACTAACTCCAACATTTCCTTAGGTGTTAGCCAAGCTGGTGTGGTATTAAACAATACACCAATGGATTGACCTTCTTCATTTATCATTTCAACTCTGTTTTCTGTTTTTTTGTATTCACCTCTGTGCAACTTGTCTTTCTCCACATATTTTAGAAGTTCTTTATGTAAATACTGAATACTGCTTTCTGAAAATGGAATTTTTTCGTAAGAATTAAAAACATTTTCAAGTAATTCATAATATCCTTGCACTTCCTGCTTGTCTCGATCCGCAAATTTTTGCATTGAAAGTCCACGCATCATTTTTTCTATATCTTCGTCAGAAAGTTTCGCCCCCTCGATACGGGTTGATGCGCCAGTTGAAGTAACCAAAACAGAACGCTTCAATCTTCCAAGCGCCTGTGAATTTATTTCCGCTCCACCAATCCATCTGCCTTTTAATTCATCAATTTGATTGATGACCGCCCATAGATTTTGTGGTATATTTTTGATGCGTTTGTTGTAATTCATATTTGCTAATCTGGTACATTAGCTATATGAGATTATATTAGATTAAGTATTAAAATGCAAGTCTTTTTGTAGCACAAAAAATATATTGCAAAAAACCTATATTTTATAAGCCACCCAAGCAGGGCGACTCACTTGGTTCGAATCGCTTAATCTCCGCCAAGTTTTACATTCTATGCTAAAATTCTGTTTTTAATAAGGATTTAATACTTAGAATTTTTTGATATAATTAACTTATGAATCAAAATCCATTAGAAAAAGGTCCTGAAAAAATTCTAACAAAAGAAGAAGTGTTGAGAGTTATCTCCCGATTTTTAGAAAATTCCACCGTTACCCGTGAATTATCTGATGATAAAGGACTTTATCTACTTGAAACGCAAGTTGCTGAGGAAGAACAGAAAGAAATCATTGAATATCAATATATGAGAAAAGGAAGATTTGGAAAGAATCAATCGTCTGATACTAGTATTTATATTGTATATTATCAGAATGGAGTACCAACAGGTGGAAATATAGTTGCTATTTATAACCCTAAAACTGAAGAATGGAAAGATATTCGGTAAGTTCTAACTGTGTACTAAAACCTCTGTCATAAAAATAATAATCATCAAAAAATTCCAACGTCCTTTTATTAAATGTTTTGCATTAAACACTGAAGATTAGTATAATTACATTGATGGATTCAAATAAAAAACTAGAATGGTTTGCCTTGGAATACGAAGAAAAAGAACGGGGAAACGATTGGTTTTGGGCTCTTGGTGTTATTGTGATGGCAAGTTCAATAACATCTTTTATTTATGGCAATTATTTTTTTGGTTTATTCTTAATTATAGGCGGGATACTGCTTGGAGTTTTTGCTATTAAAAAACCGGACCTGGTCCATTATGAATTAAATGAAGAAGGACTAAAAATCAGAAATCGCCTCTTCCCTTATGAAAATATCAAATCTTTCTGGGTACAGAAAGATGAAATGAAATCGGTACTTTTTATAAAATCCGAAAGGCTATTTATGCCTATAATCTCAATGCCGATAGAACAAAATCTGGCAGAAGAAATAAGAGACTTTATGCTCCTAAGTAATGTCACCGAAGAAGAAATGAAGGAACATCCGTCTGAAAAAATAATGGATTCCTTGGGTTTCTAGTTTGAGTTTTTTAATGAAAGTTGTTAATCTTCAATTATAAAGTAATATAAGCCCTCATAGTTTAATGGATAGAATGCGAGCTTGCGGAGTTTGCGATGTAGGTTCGATTCCTACTGAGGGCACACGTTAGTGAGACCGACCGAGAGGCTTAAAAGGCCTCAACGTGAGTCTTGCTCAATCTTATACCATTCACTGGGACTAATATCGAGGGCATGTTTGTAAGAATTAACAATTTTTTTTGCCAGTTCATTTCTTCGTGTTAATTCGCTACTGTCTATAAAAGGAGCCGGGCCATAACTTCTATCAGAGTTCATGTCTCTAGCTATCATTGAGGTTCTGTCCCTAAGCCATAAATATTCTAAATAATCTTTCTGAACTTGAGGATCCGACTCCCACTGATGTTCACAATCAAAACAGAAAAAAGAATATGTGTCATATTCTTGCTTCTTTGCCGGTTGGCCTTCTGGCTTTAAACTAGCGAAATTCATATGCACGACCTTTACTTTTTTTAATTTACAATTTGGGCATGTAACCATAGTATTTATTAATCTAAGGGGTAACTTCATTTTTTAAAAATTCAAAACCATTTTTATAACCTTCGTCGGTAAGCGAATAAACTTTATAGTTCACATTATTTTCCAACAGAATTTCTCCTTCTCGTTCTAAATCTTTTAAAACTTCTTTCATCCAAGCTTTTATATCAACTTCTTGAATTGGAGCAGTTAAGTGAAAGTGGTCTGAGATATAATTTTTAGAGGCACACACAAGAACCACAGACTGTCTATTGCTTTCAAATGTTACGTGTACACGTACCCAATAAGTCATTCTTTTAGCTTCATAGTACACATCTTCTTGAATTAAGTTCATAGTTTTGATCTAAGATTTTTAAGATTTTCTAATAATTCATCGTAGAGAATGAAATTTATGTTCTTAAGTGAGGAGCCAAGCTTTCTGAAGTCTGCAAATTCTTTTTTATTGATAAATTGTTTGCTAGTACCAGCAATGATATATCCCCGAGGACGAACAACTTTAATGTCGATACCTTTCCTTTTCTTTACGTCACGGATATAGTCATCGGCATTGTGAATAATTTCATCGATATAGTTCTCAATCTGAGCGATGGCTTTAGAAATATCTAGCTTCCAGTAGTAATTATCATGGTCCTCGTCGAAACCAAGAAGAGATGTTTCACGCTTCTTTATTTCAAAGACATCTACAAAACCATATACATCAACCAAAACAAAATCAGGATAACTCACACTAATACTCACATTCTGTTTCTCAATTGAAGTTACATAATTTGCCATAAACCGGAAAACTTTCTCGCTTAAGAACTTTTGCCAGTCATTTTCAGACATAGATTTCTTAATCAAATTTGCTTCAAATTCTTTAATTACTTCGTCAAGAAAAATCTTATCGGTCGTAGTTTTCGTATTGTTAATAAGAGTTGCACGTCCAATTTTAACCCCCTTCCTTTTTCCTTTTAGTGAACCCTCAAAAATCTTCGGGAAAAACTTGCTAAGTGATTCAAGATCTTCTTCATTTAGTTTTTGTGCTACCTTATTTCTTCTCAACAAGGCAGCAACTTCTCCTCCTTTATATTCATCAAAATCATCGTTAGAAATTTTTATCTTTTTAGGAAATTTTGTACTCAAAAAAGAATTAACCGCTTCACGCAGTTCGTTATTGCTATCCTCATTAATTCTTCCCAGTCTAACCAATAAATTTTTTATATCTATAACGGGCAAACTAACTGTTACTGTTGTCGAACTGTTGCGTATAGACTTTTTACCTTTACTTAGAACAACTAACCCAAGTCTCTTTCCTTTGGCAATATGAGTTTTTAACGCAGAAAGAAAAAAGGTGCCCTTCTTGCCTAAACCAAACCCGTCTTTATATAAATAAAGTCCGGATGGAAGACCCTCATATCCTTCTAAGGTGATTTTGTCTATATGTTTTGACTGTGTGCCACGAAGAAAATAAACGGTCTTTTTTGATTTACGATATATTTCATAAACACAAAATTTGCCTTCTTTTGAGTCAAAATGTTGCTCTGGAATTTCAAGTTTTTTCTTCTTTTTCTTGGTAGCCATTACTTCCGTATACTAACAAAAAACTATCCTAAAAGGTAGTTTCTTAAGCAATCCGTATTTGCTTATTATTCATCACTACCTTACTTTTTAGGCAGGTCAACAGTTCGCGCTTTTCTAATATTGTTCCACCTCGTAGGACGTGTTTTGCATAGTTCCGTATATCAACATCTGCGACTTTGACCGTTGCTTCTTTAAGCCCTAGTATCCCAACATTGAATCTCTTGTGTCGTTCAATCTCATCTTTTATCCTCTGCTTCATACCAATTTCGTCTAGATCTATTTCATCCATCAGTCCTGCTAGTTGCTCGATTAAATTTTCTTCTCGCATATAACCTGACTTGCAGTCTTTATCTTGATACCTGCAACATCCATAGTATACATACCTATGTATGTTGCCATTGTTCTGTTTCTTAAACTTCTCATCAGCTGTTATTCCTGATCCACATAACCCGCAAGTCATTAATTTAGTGAAAGCAAATTCTTTGTGTTCGCTATTTCGTGTGTACTCCATCATCTGTTCCTGCACTTTATCAAAGAGTTCTTTGGTAATAATTGGGGTATGTTTACCGGTGTACCATTGACCACCACCTTTTGGGTATTCAAAGCTACCATAATAGAAAGTATTTCTTAGAGTTATGTATATGTTACTTATACTAAACACCTTGTCGCCTTTGGTTTTGAATTTCATTTCATCTTTGAGCCAAGCGTGCAATCTTCGTCCGCTACATTTTTCGTATGCTACTTTCTCAAACATTTTCTTTATGGTTGGTGCTCGGTGTGGATCAATTTCGACGTGACATCTTTTATCTGTGTTCTTACTATTAAGGTATCCAGTCGGAGCTGTGCATGGCCAAAGTCCCATCTCGCATCTTGCCCTAAGACCTCTTTTCACATTAACTACCTTATTATCATTTTCTAATTTTGCCTGTGATCCGAGAATCATCAGTAAGAATTTCTCATTCGGACTGTTTGTAAATTTCTGTCCATAGGTACGTATCTCATGAAGTATTCCCTGGTCCATCAAATCTACAATTCGCCCAAGGTCGCCTGCGTTCCTACTTATCCTATCCGGTGCCCAAGTAAGTATGCCGTTAAATTTCTTTTTCTTAATCTCTTCAACAATTTCATTAAAGACTGGTCGTTGCCCGGCTTCTTTTGCAGAATGTGATTCTTTCTTGATTTCTACTATCTCAAGATGATCACGTTCCGCCATTTGTAACATTTCCTTTATCTGGCTATCTATGGAAAGTATTTGAGCTTCCTCACTCTCCGTACTTTTTCTCGCATAAAGGCAGTATTTGACCTTTATGGGGGCTTGTATTTCTCTCGCCATAGCCCCAACTGGCATTTGTGTTGTTTCCATATACCTAAGGAATGACGCAACCTCTCTTGAGAGTCTAGGAGGGGTAAGTTGGTAAGATGTTGGTAACCAACTCTCCAAAAACCCTTTATTTTCATACCTAAAAGTGGTATAATGCATTTTATAAAATTATGTATAATCTTTTTACAAATTACATTCAATCCATCTCGACCAAGTTTTCGCATAGAGAAACAAGCGAAATGGGTTATCGGACAGATTTTGAAATCCTACTGAAAGGTATTTTTGAATCAATTAATGTCAAGAGAATTGATCATGACGCAAAAGCCATACAGGGAAACAAGCCCGACTTCGTTGTGCTTAAAAATGATGTGCCTATTCTCTATGTTGAAGCAAAAGACATAGGAGTTTCTTTGGATAAAGTTGAGACTTTGGTTATACAAATTTAGTTCTTACAGATTATGTAGAATTTCGTTTCTATAGAAACGGTCTTCGTTATGATGAGCCAATAAAAATAGCAAATTATGATATAAAAGATAGAACAATTACGCCTATTTCGAAAAATTATGAACATGTCACAAAAACACTTTTGGATTTTACGCAATCACAAAAAGAACCTATACGCTCTGGCAAGCATCTTTCAAAAATTATGGGAGGAAGAGCACAGAGAATTAGAGATAATGTACGACAATTTCTCGTTACCCAATCGGATAAAAATGCCGAGTTAGTTCGCTTGTATGAAACGTTTAAAAAACTTTTAGTTCATGATCTCACGACGGACGCATTTGCCGATATGTATGCACAGACGCTTGTTTATGGTTTATTTGTTGCTCGCTATAATGATGAGACAAAAAAAGATTTTTCACGACAAGAAGCACGAGATTTGATACCTAAATCAAATCCACTTCTTCAACACTTTTTTGATCATATAACAGGACTAAATTTTGATAAACGACTTGAATATATTGTTAATGAATTGTGTGAAATTTTTTCTCATGCTGATGTCCAAGAACTAATGAAAGAATATTTTAAGGATGATTTGTGGGGTAAAACTCAAAAAGGTCCTGACCCGGTTATTCACTTTTATGAAGATTTTTTGAAAGAATATGATCCTAATTTACGCAAAAAAATGGGTGCTTATTATACTCCACTACCTGTGGTGCAGTTTATTGTGCGTTCTGTTGACCACTTGCTGGAAAAAGAATTTGGACTTGTTGCTGGATTGGCCGATACTTCAAAGACAACCGACGGTATCCATAAAGTTCAAATTCTTGACCCAGCTGTAGGAACAGGAACATTTATAAGTGACATAATAAGAAAAATCTACACAAGGATACTGAAAAATAAACAGGAGGGTCGTTGGCTGGCATATGTGCATAATGATTTACTTCCACGCTTACATGGTTTTGAGCTTATGATGACGCCATATACCATAGCCCATTTAAAGTTAGGAATGGCTTTTAGAAAAACAGGATTTAAGTATTTCAATCAGCGTCTTGGTATTTATCTTACAAATTCTCTTGAAGAAGGTATTACCCAAGAGGGAATGTTTACAGGATTTGGTTTCGCTGAAAGTATCGCCGAGGAATCTAAAGAAGCGTCGGTTATAAAAAATAAAACACCAATTATGGTTGTCATCGGCAATCCACCATATAGCATTAGTTCTTCTAATAAAGGTGAGTGGATTCAGAATCTTATTAAAGATTATAAAAATGGTCTTGGCGAGAGAAAGATTAATCTTGATGATGATTACATTAAATTTATTCGTTTTGCTGAGCATTTTATAGAGAAAAATAAAACTGGTATTGTAGCAATGATTACTAATAACTCCTTTATTGATGGTATTACACATCGTCAGATGAGGAAGCATTTACTTGAAACATTTGATGACATTTATATTCTTGATTTACACGGCAACTCAAAGAAAAAAGAAAAAGCACTTGACGGAGGAAAAGACGAAAATGTTTTTGATATTCAACAAGGTGTTTCAATAAATATCTTTATTCGTAAAACCAAGGATAAAAAAAATCTTGGTACTGTCTATCATTCAGAACTTTTTGGAAAGCGTGAAATAAAATTTGAAACGCTCAATGATTCTGATCTAGATAAAATAAAATGGCAAAAACTTGATTATTCTGAGCCATATTATTTTTTTGTACCGAAAGATTTTGGTGCAAATGAAGAATACGAGAAAGGGTTTTCTATTAATGACATATTTACGGAATATAATTCCGGTATACAAACAAAAAGAGATGATCTTGCAATTTCTTTTACAAAAAATGAACAGGAGCAGAAAGTTAAAGATGTTCTCAATTTAGAAGAAGGGGAATTAAAAAATAAATATAACTTACCAGAAGATGGTAGGGATTGGAAAATGAAATGGGCAAAAAATGATTTAACAAAAAGTTATATTATTTCTAATATTTTATACAGACCACTCGACACACGATTTACTGCTTATACTCCAAGATCAAAAGGGTTGATTGCTTATCCAAGAGAAAAAATAAATAAATACATTGTTAATAAAGATAATATAACCCTATTAACAAGTAGGTCTATTCCAGCAAATAGTAATTTTGACCGAGTTTTTATTACGAAAGATATATCTGATATTCATGCATCAAGCGATCAAACATACATATTCCCACTTTATTTATATATAGAAGATGAAACAAAAATTCCAAATCTTAAAAAAGAAATAGTTCTAGAAATAGAAAAGATCATTGGTAAGATTACACCAGAAGATATTATGAATTATATTTATGCGACACTACACTCTCCAAATTATAGAGAAAAATACAAAGAATTTTTAAAAATAGATTTCCCAAGAGTTCCATATCCAACAAATAAAAAACAATTTGATTCTCTGGTTACACTGGGTCGGGAGTTACGAGAAATTCATTTACTTGAATCTTCAAAGGTTAGCCAATTTATTACAACGTATCCTATTGTCGGCTCTGGTACAGTCGAGAAAATTTCGTACAAAGACGGCAAAGTATATATTAATACTGAGCAGTATTTTGGTAATGTCCCAGAAATTGCTTGGAACTTTTATATCGGGGGTTACCAACCTGCTCAAAAATGGCTCAAGGATCGCAAAGATCATACACTTTCAAATTCTGACATTGAACACTATCAAAAAATCATTGTGGCTTTGGTGGAAACAGAGCGAATTATGAAAGAAATTAATAAAATCTTATAAAAAATAATTTATGGAAGATCAAGAAGGCCCTATTCAATTTAATGTAAATAAAGTTAATTTTCACCCAGTTCTAAAAGATATAGAAAATACATTTTGGTTTTTTCTTCTTTCTATGAGGACTTTATCTGATTATGATGTGCAAAATATATTGAGAACCAAAAATAGTGTACAAGAGGGTTATCAAAGTTTTAATGAAATGTTGGATAAATTTAATGAGGCTACAGATTTACATATAGAAAAAAAGGAAAATATTGCGACATCAAAACTGAATATTCTTAAAGAAATGATTTTTATGGGAAAGGCCATGGCAGTTCTTACCTATGACTTTTTATCGCTTTCAAGTTATAACGCGATTATTAATAAAGATAATGAGTTTCAATTCTTGAGGCACATCAGAAATGGTGCGGCACATAACAATAAATTTAATCTAAAAGATGAAAAAGGTGATTGGAAAATTAATGAAAATGAAATTATAGGCTGGAATGGTTTAGAAATTAGCAGAAAATTACAAGATACCAAAATATTTAATGATTTCATATCAATTTTTGGTATATTTTTACTAACAAAACATTTTTCAGAAAGATTAAAAAAAATAGATAATAAGCAGAAATAATTTTATGGAAAATAACAACACAATCTTTGATTTATATTTATCTGGAAAAGAAGGGAATGTTCCAGATAAAAAAGATGTTGAAGAAATAGAAAAATTACTTCCCCCATCTTTAAAATTTGAAAAGTTAGAAAAAAAATTAAAAGAAAAAGATTATGGAAGGGGTGCAAGTTGGCCAGTTTTGTTTATAGAATGGTTAAATAATGATTATTTAAGTGCTACTTTAAATTTTCTTTCTCTGGTTATAATAGGAAAAGGTATTTTAAATCTAATAACAAATAGATCCAGGAAAATGAATTTGATTTTTTTAGGACCTAAATCAGCATCTTACATTGGTTTTTACTATATCAATAAAAATTTCCCTGATAAAGAGTTTGCTCTTTTATCTTCGATTGAGATTGAAAGAGGGAGTTTTGCATTCCAAAAGGAGTTTGTAGTTATTTTTACAGAAAAAAATAGTTTATATGATAATGACCCACAATTATTAGCTAATGCTGATAATTCTATTTTGGGGAAATTAATCATTATACATTTAGACTGGGAGGGAGATTTAAAATCTCTTATTATTTTTTAAACAGATATAAAATCTAGATGTTGGTAATTTTATGCCTTTTTTGCTTGCTTTTCACATAGAAATATGCTATACTATATAGGTAAGTTCTTGAATAAGTTAATAAAAACAACCAAACATTAATCGTCGAAAATTAATCAAAAAAATGCACTACAAAAGTATGTCATTTTCGACTTACGCTAAACATATTGAAATCTAACGAATTCAAGAAAAACTATTTGAATACAAAAAGCGGGGGCCGAGAAGGGCTTTCGCTTTTTGTTCTTTATGGTCGATATTATTAACAACTAATTGTTTAAATCGAATGGCTAAATACAATAGAAATTCGGGTAAATCTTGGGATGACAAGCAAGTAAATCAACTTGAAAAGTTGGCGAAAAAGAATACGCCAACCAGAGTTATTGGGCTTATCATGGGAAGAACACCCGATGCGATTTATAAAAAGGCAAGTCAGGAAAAAATTGGGCTAGATCCAACCAACCAGAGTCCTTATAATCGCAGAAGAAAATAGGTGCCTTAGAAAAGTTGTCAAAGTAAATAGAGCTTGAGTTCTTGATACGATATTCGGATCGCAGATACTTCAGGCTTGCACGCACAATGGCGATTGAAATGATACACCTTCTCATAAAAGCTCTTCAAAAATGAAGAGCTTTTATGTTGATAGCTAGACTATAAAAATAATTGCAAAAATTGCTTAATTTTGATATGTTTACTAAGTAAAACTAAATATGAATGACCTAAACTAGATTTATTTAGCATGGTCTAAAGACCCTTAGAAGATACTGAACCCCGCGTTCAGCAACTCTTCTAAGGGCTGTATCAGGAAACTGATATGGGGTCGCAAGACCTAGCTGGCACGGGGTTTAGTGTTTTAACTAGCCTCACGCCAGGAAAACCCTATGGCGTTATTTTTCACCCAAAACGAAATAGTAAAAAAAATTCCGACTGTTAAAATCGGTCTGGAAAAGAATATTCAGAAAATCTTCGAGAAAAATCTCGACGAAATATTGGATATTACATTTCTAGCAACTGAATACTCAACAAGCCTCGGTGGCAGAATGGATACCGTAGGAATTGATAACAACGGCTCTCCAGTGATTATTGAATATAAACTTTCTCAGAATGGCAGTGTGATCAATCAAGGATTATCTTATTTACTTTGGCTTCTAGATCATAAGGATGCTTTTGAGACGTTAGTACGAAAAATGAATATTAATATAGAAATTGATTGGGCATCGCCACGCGTAATCTGCGTTGCGGAGAGTTATAACAAATTCGATTTGGATACCGCCGATCTTTTGCCAATGAATATTGAACTGCTTCGCTACCGTCTTTATGAAAATAATATTCTGGTTGTAGAATCAGAAACACAGCGTAAAGTAAAAATTTCTACATCTGATATTTTTGGGAGAAACGAAAAACAAAAAAATGAGTTCAAAGAAAAAATACAACACACTTTAGACGACCATCTCAAATCCACAAATAATAATATCAAGGAACTATTTGCAATACTAAAAGAAAATATCTCCGCTCTCGATGAGCTTATTATTGAAGAACCGAAATCAAAATATATAGCATATAAACTTACTACCAACTTCTGTGATGTGGTGATACTAAAAGATTCACTCAAGATTTTTCTCAATATTCCAAGTGGTAATTTGAATGACCCCTCAGTCATGGCTCGTGACCTTACTAAGCCCCAACCAATCGGTCATTGGGGCAATGGAGACTATGAGGTGAAATTAGAGAAAAAGGAGGATATAGAAAAAGTAATGGATTTAATCAAACAGAGCTACATATACAACAAATAGCCTTTAAAAGGCTCGTTTTTGACTTGTTGGTAACTCTGCTACACATTATCTCAAGGTTAAGCTAGGATGCCACGAGGTCGAAGAAGTACATTTATCAATTAAAAAAATCATATGAAAAAATATCTCACAATTTTGTTTTTAATAGCGTTCACTGTTCCATCAGTGGCTCTTGCTTCTTGGTGGAATCCTTTTACTTGGAAAATTTTTCAGAGAAAAGAAGTTCCACAAGTGCAGGTAGAAATAGAAAAAACTCCTGAGGAAAAAATTAACGAACTACAAAAACAACTTGATGATTTAAAAAAACAACAACCAGCTTCCACTTCTACCACAACAACTCAAGTAGAAAAAGAAACAAAAAAGACTGTGCCAGTGACTGATAACCCAGCAGTTGTTAAAACACAATCTGATATAAATACTTATTTAACAGGTGTTGCCGCAATTCACTGCGGTATCGATGATAACAGCTGGAATATTTGGAGTGGAAGTGGATCTTTATGGAAGATAGATAAAACATTTTATGTTTTAACCAACAAGCATGTAATAGGTAATCAAGTTAGTTGCTATATAGATATAGGTCAGAGAGGTGATGAGAAAATCGGTGGAATTTATAAGCTAGATACTCAGAATGTCTTGTCCTGGAATACAAAAACAGATATTGCAGTTTTAAAAATTATGTATCCCAAATCTGGTTGGGGTGATTTATATTTTGCGACAACCCAAGATTTAAATTATTCAATTTCAACCATGAAACTTTGTGCCACTACTATGCCTGTTGGCTCATCAGTGATGATAATTGGTTATCCAGCATTTGCTGTATCTAGCCCTATTCAAAAAACAGGTTTCAGAACTGTTACAGACGGAATAATAAGTGCCCACGATACAAATACAACAGTGGATGGTCTTCCCTATGCAGATTATTATGTTTCAGCTAAAATGGATGGCGGTAATTCAGGAGGAATAGCTCTATCTAAAGACAAAGACGGTCTATGCTTATTAGGTATTCCAACTTGGTTAAGTTTCGGAGATTACGAAACTCAAGGAATGGTACAGAATATTCACAACGTCATGTTTATTGAGTAAATTATCAGGTAAGTAATAGCTACTATGGGATTTGGAATAATTATTTTAATAGCTTGCTGGATATTACTCAGGTCTTTTGGAGTGATTTAAATCTGATTTTTAAAATCTAATCTGAGGGAGGCCTAATATCAATGCCTTTCTCCGGATCATAATATCCTTCTTTCTTTATCCTTTCTATTTGTTCTCTACTACATCCCTTCAATACCTCTTCAAGAATCTCATCATCAGTTGGTTTCTTTGGTTTTTGACTAAAATTACATTGGCTCCCATATTCTTCGTCATCCGTTTCATCCCAAACTATATTTTCAGAAGCTCGCTTCCATTCCGCATAGTTAAAATTAGGGTTAATCCTAAAATGAATCGCTCTCCGCAACGCCTCATTAAATTCTTCTATAAGTTCATCTTGTTCTTTCTGATACTCCTGATATTTCTCATATAATGGTTCTCCTTCTTCCGGTTCAACAAGTCTGAAATCTGGAGCACTAATATTGTATTGTTTCATTTGGAATATCAGAGAAATCTGGGGTTTTGAAGATGCTAATTTCTTTCTGTATTGATTGCGTAATTTTGCAAGCTTAAAATGAAACCATTTTAGAATTGTATCATTGTCGGTTTCACTTAATTTTAAGTTTTCAGGGATATCTAATTCAGAATAATGGTTTTCATCTTCTAATGATAAAAGATATTCTTTAGCCCAAGCTTCCTCTGATAATTTAGAACGCATTTGGCTAATTGCTGAATCAGGAAATTTGCCAGTCCATAAATTTTTTCCATCGTCATCAAGAAGAGGATAGGCACGGAAGATTCCAGGAACTTTCTTTTTCGTGATATCCTCTCTTAACTTCATCATAAAGGAATTTTCTGAAAGAAGATTGCCGAGAATGACAATTCTTGTATTAGTGCTTCCGGCGGGAATAATTTCACTCTCAAACCTAGCGTAAAAATCTTCACTTTCTTTTTGCTCGGAGACTGAGGATGTATCTTCCAAATCATCGCCGATAATAAGGTCGGGTCTGTGTATGCCGAATTTAAGGCCTCGAATGCTTTGTTCCCGGGTCATTGCTATAATTTTCGCTTCATGGTATTCAAGTTCAAGAGATAATTGTTTCAAGTCATTATCATTTTCCGTAAATGGTCCAAAGTCTTCTCTAAGAAGCTCATTTTTTTCAAGCTCGGCTCTGATGTTCAAGAAATGATTTTTAGCTTGTTCTTGAGTCTTGCTTATTACAACCACAAACTTCTTACCCGGCTTTCCAAGAATAGACCATAAGGCATTTACAAGATTAAGAATGGTTGATTTGCCGGATTCTCTGAATGCCATGATGGCTACGAAATTGTATTTATTTTGCTGAAGCAGATAAAACATTTCGAGATGAAATGGAGCAATTGAATCAGTAAAATGATGCGGGAGATACAATAGAGCAAACCAAAAAGGATGTTCAAAGGCTAGACGTTGCCTTAACCTTGGATTCTCTCGTATTTTATCTATAAACTCTTTACTTATTGTCATTTGATTCTTCTTCAATTATTCCACCTGATGCTAATTTAAGCGCTTCAAGTAAGATTGAATTTTCTTCCGGAGTCAGATCTTCCCTTTGGGTCACTGGACTATATGATCGGACTTTTGAGCCATAGCGTGGATGATGATGCTTCAACCAAATTACCATAGCTTGGAGTTTCTTTTCTTTAATCAGAGTTACGATCTGTGATTCGCTCATATCATTTATGAACTCAAAACCTTGAGCCATAGCATCTTCACTTTGCCGTAAGAAATTCTTGTCTTCCTTTCGCCAGCGGTAGTAGGTGGCTCGACTTACACCTGCTCGCTTGCAAGCTATCTGAACAATAGGCATTTCTTTCAGAGCTTCCACTAAAAAATGCTTATCTTTCTCTTGTCTTTCTTCCACTGTTTTATTCTCGTCCATAAATTTTCTTTGGAGTTAGTCCTGTTAACCTCGACCAGCGATTCAGTATGACTTCAGAATACACGGCAGATTTCTCCATCAAGAAACATCTGCGTTGCATTTTCACTGCACTGATCAAAGTTGATCCGCTACCTCCAAAGGGCTCTATAATCAGATCTCCTCTTTTAGTTAGAATTTTTATGTAAGGAATTAGAATTTCAATAGGTTTTGTGCCGAAAATTATTCCTTGACCAGATGATTTCTCGTCAGCCGCGATATGGTCAATGTGGTCGGTTGGGCAGTATTTTTTACCTTTACCGTAACTTTCCCAGTGTGGTTTACCGGATGTCGCGAACAGAGCAGTCTCGTATTCATTCTGCAACAATTCATCAGATTCAGAATCAGTATTTAACTCAACTTTTCCTGAAGTTCCTAACATCGCAAAATCATATTTATTGAAAAACTTATATTTCGCGCTAAACCCCTGAACACGGTTTGGAATATGCCAGATAATCGTATTGCGATACTTCCAATGTTTTTCGAGCTCATCCCAAATGGTGCGAAGATTTTTTGGATTCTCATAAACAATTATCGAGAAGTCGGGTTTTTGAATCTTTGCAATATTATTCATCCAAAGTTCGGTAAAGTTTTCTGGTAAAGTTTCAGTTCCAAGGTATACTCGATCACGCTTCAGACCAAATCCTTTTGTTACTTTTCCGTTTCTTTTTTTCTTGCCTTTTAGATAATCCAATAAATATGGCGGATCACAAAAGCACATGTCCGCCTTTCCCCCATCCATAAGTTTCAGTATATCCGCTTCAACAGTAGAATCACCACACATCAACTTTGAGCCATTGAGGTCATATATATCGCCCTTTTTAACCTTAATGTCTTTAATGTTTAACTTTGCTAATTCTTTTTGAAGATCAAACTCTTCAGGATTGTCTTCAATCTCGAAAATGTTATCTAGTTCTTCGCTAGAGAAACCTACATTCGATAGGAAAGTTTCGTCAAAGGTTGCCAGTAAATCCCAGTCAAACTCGCCGGTGTTCTTATTTAGTCGGATATTTAATTCCCGCTCTTTCTCAATCTCGGGAATGTTAATATATACCACCGGTATGGTTTTTATTCCAAGACTTTTAAGAACAGACAATCTGAAGTGTCCTCCGATGACAATATTCTTTCTGTTTTTTGCGGAATTTAATAACAACGGGTCTACAATTCCAAATTTTCTAATACTCTCTTTTAATTGTTCTTCCGCTTCCTTACTCCACTTTCGCGGATTGTAATCCGCACCTTTTAGAAGATCGATTGATACATGCTCAATCTTTATATTCGAGTTGTGTGTTTTCATAATGCTTTTTAGTTAAATTACTAATGAGCATCTATGAAGCTATTTTGAGAGTTCGACCTTACTATTCAAAAAGCAGTTCATTGTTTGAACCGCTTTCGGCGGAGGATCGATGCGTTCCTTTACTTGAAGGAGTCTCTGTCTTTTCCTATGTGATTTCTCACATATACCCTTTAAGCTATATTAAGGAAATTATATACCTGTCTTTTTGATTTGCAAGCAAAAGTGGATAACATTAATTTTTACTTTTTGCTCTTTTTAATAATTTCTCTTGCTCTGCTCTGAATTTTTGCTTATCCTCCTTTATTTGCTTTTTAAAAACCTTATCCCTATTTCGGTGATATGACTTCAGTGCCGAGGAGCGTCTTTCAGGATCCACAAGATCAGGATTTTCTTTCTTGAGTAATATGTATTCATGGGGCTGTCCGTTATCATTAGTTATAATTCTTGCCTTAAGCACACCCTGTCTGATTAATTTTCTGGCTGTTTGCGGATGGATGTTGAAATAACTTTTTAACTGCCAGATCATATAAAAACTATCACTGTTTTTACAGACGAATGCAGGAATTACCTTTTCTTTAACAGCTCTACGGCAAGGAAAACATTTCTGCCCATATTTATCATACCAGCCAGTTGTTTCATTTATATAGGTATGGCAAACAATACAGTTATATGTTCCATCAACTGGAAATCCATCGAGCTCTGTTTTTAAACGACGTTGCTTTTGTTTATCCTTTCGATCAGATTCCCATAATATTTTAAAAAGATTAACCAATCTCTGCCCACTCTCGTACGCATCTTGATAACTTATTTCTTTACCAAACTTTTTCTTATAAATCTCTTGAAACTCTTTCACTGCTTCATCTGATAACATAAATATTATTGTTAATAAATTGATAAAATGGGACACCGACAATGTCTTCTTATAGTGTCTCATCTGTCACACTTCTTTACAAAATAAGGGTTATTGGGAAGCAAAATGAGACACCCATTTTGCTTAAGATATCTAGATTACTCTTTTTTGCTTTTTTAGACCCCGACCGAGAGGGCTAATCGTGATATACTGAAATTGCCTAAAGAACCCTTACAACGTCTCACCTTACAATTTCCGAGACCATGAGGGGGCACCAAATATGCTAAAATAAAACGATGCTAGCTTTAACATTTACTGATCTCGTTTCTTGGATTATAGCTCATGGCTATTTTATTTTTTTCTTTACTGCTTTAGTTGAAGGTCCTTTGGTAACTACCGCGGCTGGTGTGGCAGCAGCTCTTGGATATTATAATATTATAATAATCGTTTTAATAGCAATTGCCGGAGATTTAACCGCCGATGTTATTTATTATTTTATAGGTTATCATAGTAGAATTTTAGTGATAGAACATTACGGGCATCGTTTTGGAATTACCAGAGAACGTATTGAAAAAATTGAAAAAATGATACATACAAATTTCAGGAAAACCATGTTAGTGATTAAATTATCTCCAATAATTCCAATTCCAGGGCTCATCGCAATTGGAGCATCTCGTGTCCCACTACAAAAATTTATAGAGATATCACTTTTAATTACTATGCCAAGATCACTTTTGTTTGCATTTCTTGGTTTTTACTCTGGAAAAGCATATGCATACCTAGGTAATACTATTACTAACGGCTCATATATTATGGGAGGTCTAATTTTAGTCATAGTCGTTATTTATCTTATTTATCAAAAAATAACCTCAAATATTGCAAGAGAGGCTAATATTGAATAAAGCATAATGAAAATACTTCTTGCAACTCATACTTATTATCCAAGTGTCAATGGTGCAGCTTATTTTACTTATCGACTTGCTAACGCACTTGTAAAAAAAGGGCATAGCGTTTCTGTTATATGCCCATCAATGTTATTCAAAAATACAATATCAAACGAAAACGGAGTTATGGTATATGGAATTAAATCTGTTTATATCCCAATTCATCAAAAACTTAGAGTGTCATCAATTACCCTTTCTAAAAAAACCATGGAAAAAATAATTAAAAAAATTTCTCCTAATATTGTTCATATTCAAAACTCTTTTATGATTAGTAAAGGGGTAGCAAAAATAGCAAAGAAGTCTGGAATTCCAATTATAGGAACGAATCATTTTATGGCAGAAAATCTGGTACAGTATTTTCATATGCCAAAAATTATTGAATCTTGGTTAAATAAACTCAGCTGGAAACAGTGTATAAAAGTTTTTGAACAAGTCAATCTTGTAACTACACCAACAAAAACTGCAGCAGAATTATTAAAGAAGGAAGGTTTTAGTAAAGATGTTATAGCAGTTTCTAATGGTATTGATTTAAACAGATTTAAACCAACTAATGATGGATCATATCTTAAACAAAAATATGCTATACCAACAGACAGACCAGTATTGTTATATGCCGGAAGATTAGATAAAGAAAAAAAGGTTGAAGTAATTTTACAAGCATTATCTTTTATTTTGAGTGTCACCAATGTTCATTTGGTTTTAGCGGGTGTAGGTAACAAAAAACAAATACTTAGAAAACTAGCAGAAAAACTTAACATACAGCAGGCAGTAACCTTTACAGGATTTGTGTCAGAAAAAGATTGGCAGAATATTTATAGAATTGCTGATATATTTGTGATTGCTAGTATAGCAGAATTACAAAGTATTGTGACTATGGAAGCAATGGCATCTGGTCTACCAGTTGTTGCTACAAATGTAATGGCTTTACCCGAACTAGTGCATGATGGAGGGAATGGTTATCTTTTTTCAGATGGAGACAGTGAAACTCTTGCTAAAGAGGTGTTAAAAATACTATCGAATAAAAATCTACAAACACAAATGTCAAAAAAAAGTTTAGAAATTATTCAAGTACATGACATAAATAAGACAGTTGATAAGTATGAATCACTCTATAAAGAAGTTATAATCAATAGATATAAATCTTAAACAATGCACCAAAAGTGTTTTTATGTCGTATATTATAGAATATAACTAATTTCAATTTTTTATGTCCGATTGGTTATTACAAACAAAAGCTCATTTCAGAAACAGAGATTTTTTAATCTCATTTTTTACGGCTGTTTTATTTTTTATAGTCAGTTTTGGTATTAATTTTGTTGCCGGTACTTATGCTTCTAAAATAGCTAGCAACTCTGTTACAGATATTATTTTAAGTAATATTCCTGTATATGATGTTTATTTTCTTTTTACTTATGGGATGTTTATAGTTTGGATTCCTGTTGCTTTTATTTGTTTCAGACATCCGAGACATATCCCTTTTGTATTAAAAAGTGTGGCTTTGTTTATTGTAATAAGATCTATTTTTATCTCTCTCACACATATAGGTCCATTCCCGACCCAAATAGACATAGCTAGCAGTTTTAATAATATAATGAATTTCACGGGTGATTTGTTTTTCTCAGCACACACAGGATTACCTTTTCTTATGTCTTTAATATTCTGGCAATATAAAAATTTTCGTTATTTTTTTATGGTTTGTTCGGTTTTCTTTGGTACTATAGTTCTTTTAGGGCATTTGCATTATTCTATTGATGTTTTGGGTGCCTTCTTTATAACTTATGCTATTTTCCACATAGCGGAATTTTTGTTCAAAAAAGACAGGATACTCTTCTACTCTGGAATTCAAAATTTATAATCGACAGTAAATTTTAAGTTGTTGAAACAATAAAAACCGCAAAATCAAGAGTTCGTTGGATCTCTTGACTTTTTTCTATAAGGTGCTATACTAACATCAAATAAATTCTTTTAAAAATTGAGGTGAGAAAATGAAAAAAGTGTTATTTTTCTTGGTTTTTTGGGGAGTAGTAGATTTTACTTTTGCCCAAGGACCAAATATGTTCAATTCTAGAGAGGAAGCAGAAAAAGCTTTCTCGGAAGGAAAATTTGAGTATTACGTTCCTAAGTATTTTTCCAATCATGGAGTTAATCCTGTTGATTGGAAACAAACGTTTGGAATTGCACTTACAAAACCCGCAATTGTAGAGATAGAAACAATTGATGGAATAAAGTTTGTAATCCAGCCTATAGGAATAATATTGCGTTGGAAAAAATTAAATGAAAAAATGGTTCCGTATGCGAGGGACGATTGCGGAAATAAAATTTATTCTGTTTATTATTTGTCTCCTATTCCACTGCGTTTGGTTTCTCAAGTTCCCGGTCCTCCAGGTGCCAAAGGAGATAAAGGAGATAAAGGGGACTTGGGACCACAAGGTTTCCCTGGAATAAATGTAGAGGAATCATCTTTCCTGCCATGGTGGGGATGGGCATTGATAGGAGCAGGAATTGCTATTTTGGTTGATTATACATTTTTCCACGATACATCACCTGTTTATATACCTCCAACCGTAAGTCCCCCAGGGATTGATACCGGCGGAGCACATTAAAATTCTTAGGGAAGAAAGAATACAAAAATATTCCCTTCCCTACTCTTCAAAGTTATGAATAAATTTATCCATACCTTTGAAGAGTAAATATCATTTTACTTTAAAATTTAACAGAAATAAAAAGTATGAACACAAAAATAAAAATATTTATAGTTGGCACAATAGCTCTTTGGGGGCTTTTTAATAGTTTTAATAATAATGTTTCCGCTCAGACAGTTGTCGCACATTGTGACAGCGCAACTTTAACAGGAACTGTATATCCAAATGGTTCCCCAACTGAGGCTTGGTTTGATTGGGGACCTACTATTCCTCCTGCTTATCATACCGCTCGTCGAACTTTTTATTCTACTTCCAGTTATAGCGACATAATTACCGGCCTTACCCCAAGTACCAGGTATTTTTATCGTGCCATGGCACAAAATGCCGGTGGTCTTGCTACTGGAGACACCAAAGATTTTTATACTCCCGCCTGCCCCGTCCCAAACCCAACTGTCAATATTTATGCCAATCCTTCAAGTATTCAATATGGAGGGAATTCCACTCTTTCCTGGTCCTCAATTAATGCTACCTCTTGTTCTGCCGTCTGGACTACCAGTACTGCAATTTCCGGATCTAAAGTAGTTTTTCCAACATCAACAAGTGCCTACTCAATTATATGTACGGGACCTGGAGGAGATGCTTCGGATTCTGTTTCTGTCACGGTCAGCGACCCTCCTCAAACTCCAACAGTTACAATTTCTGCTAACCCAATATCAGTGTCATATAATGGATCTTCAATACTTACTTGGTCCTCTACTGACTCGACATCTTGTAGTGCTACTGATGCCTGGTCAGGAACAAAAGCAACTTCTGGCAGTCAATCAACTGGCAATTTAACTTCCTCAAAAACTTATACACTCACATGTGCAGGAGCAGGAGGCAATGCAACAGATTCAGTGACGGTAATTGTATATCCAATTTTACAACCTTCCGTAAATCTTGAAGCTAATCCTATAAATATCAAGAGTGGTGAGATTTCTACTCTTTTTTGGAATTCAAGTAATGCAATTTCATGTTCAGCTTCATGGACTACCAGTACTGCAACTTCCGGATCCAAAACAATCTATCCTACATCAACAACTACCTACTCAATTACTTGTAATGGTGCCAGTGGTTCAACTCCAGCTAGTGACTCAGTCACAGTCAAAGTTGAACCACAAATTCTAAAACCCCCACCTCCCACAGGACTTACTGCTACTGCAGTATCTCAAACACAAATTAATCTCTCATGGAACGCTTCAAGCGGTGCCACAAGTTATGATGTTTATCGAATTGAATCTGACCACGCATTAAGTTATATCGGATCATCTTCAGTACCGAGTTATTCTAGTACAGGACTTTCATGTGGTTATGTCGATCCGTATACTGGTACTGGCTATAGGTTTGTGGTAACGGCTTCAAATGCAGGAGGAACTTCCGATTTGTCAAACATGGCGATTGCGACAACTGACGCATGTACCCCCGGCGCCGTCACTATTGGTTCTGCTTCTCCCACCAGCCAGACAGCTATGAATGTGACTTGGACTCGTAATTCTCCTTTTACTGAAACTGGATTCAAAATATATCAATATCAGCCGGAACTTAACCCTCTTAGAGGTACAGCCGGAACTGGCGCCACATCAGGTAGCGCTACCAGTCTTGCTTGTGGCACTCCTTATAGATTTTATGTTCAATCTTATGTTACTACTAACGGCCGGACTTACACCGCCCCTGGAATTTCGGGAATTACAAAAGAGGCTACGACCGATCCCTGCACTCCCGCCCCTCCAACCGGTGTTACGGCAACTCCTATGAATCAGCAGCAGATCTGGGTAAACTGGAACAGTGTTCCAGGCGCTTCAGGCTATGCGATTTTTGTTTGTAGTGCGACGCCAGCGTATCCGGGTTGTACTCCAGATTTGTGGTTGGTTTGGCAAAGTAACATAGGTAAAAGTGTAGTTCCTTACTCGGCGTCTGGGTGTGGTGGGTTCGGTGGCTATAGAGTAAAGACATCTGTAGATGGGGGTGGAGGCAGAAGATACTACTCAAATTTCAGTTCGGCAGCATATGCGACGGCTGACTTATGTACAAGTGCTCCCACTGTGAATCTTTCAGCCGATGATACCAATATAGATTACAATGCTTCTACCTATATTCGTTGGAACTCTACTAATACCACCTCTTGTAGTGCTAGTGGTGGCAACTCTGGCTGGGCTGGCAGCAAAAGTTTCAGTGGCAGTTTTTACACTGGCGC
>LBRM01000012.1 GCA_000991415.1 Candidatus Nomurabacteria bacterium GW2011_GWA1_36_15
TTTGTCATAGCAACTGCCATCGAGAAGAGTGCCACATCGTCCACCGGTATCAATGCCTGTCTCGGTACCATTCTGAATTCCGTCGTAACAAGTACCGACGCCACTATCGCTACCATCAACACAGCCATTTGTTATAAAACTATAAACCTTTGGGTATATGCAAAATGATGCCGATGAGACAGGATTTGTTTTGAAACTCAAAATAGATCCGTAAAATGTTTCACCTGAGTTAGTTGTGGCCACGGCTCTGAACTGGTATTTTGTGACTGGAGTCAATCCCGTCAAATCAAAATTAATATTTCCGAAAAGACTTTTAGAAGTACCAATGTTATGGATATTTTGACCGGCATTTTTCCACTTCCACACTGAAGATACCTCTTCGCTTAGTATTTCTTTATATTGGAAATAAGTTGTGACTGTTTCAATAGAACTGTAGGAACCGTTTAATCTGGCAGAATCCGATCTTATGCCCGTTGCATAATTGGTCCTTACTATAGTTTTAGGAATAGGACTTGTCGTAAAACTTAAAGTAGTTCCATAAATTGTTTTTCTCTCTGCACCCGAACTGGTTGTGGCTACAGCTCTAAACTGGTATTTTGTGACCGGAGCTAACCCTGTCAGAGTGAAATTAATATTTCCGGAAACATTAGCTTCGTAAATGCCATTCGGGTTTCTTTGTTTGTTGTGTACTTCTATACTAGACTCCAGTTTTTCCCAAGCTAAAGGCGCCTCTCCGCTTGCGGTAGCCTTTTTATATTCAAAATAAGTGGTGACGTTTTCAATAGAATTATAGGACCCATTTAATTTAGCGGAATCTGAACCTACTGACGTTGCTCCGCTGGTTCTTATAGTAGTTTTATAAGAACTAGTACGAAAATCCATAACTATATTACTTCCGCCATAGGCTATATTTTCCTTATTTGAAATTATGGCGCAATAATAATATTTTGTATCCGGAGTTAGATTAGTTATATTTTGAGAAAAAGGTTTTGAGCTTACATTTTTACCTAATGCGGGTATATACTCAATTCTTGTTGTACCTATGTCGCTTAATTTTATATCTTTAGTTGAAACCATATTTGTGCCATAAATATCATTACAATAAATCGGCGAGATATCTTTTTTTGAATATCTAAAATAGGCAGTCATTGGAAGTGTTGGATTTGCCATTAAATCTCCTCCCGCACCAAGCAATTTGGCTGTAGTATAGGTAATATCCTCTGCCTCGAGAGTAGTAACATACAGATTAGAATAAGTATTAGTGCCGTTTGGAATAGTGCTAAGATCAACGCTGACTGTCACAGATTTAGCATTGCTTGCGCCGGGCCTAGAACAGGTGATTCCGTAGGTTTTTTCTGAGGTTAAATTACCAGTTGAATCAATTCCAGAGATTGGCTTAGATCCTGACCAATCATCGGTTGCAAAACAAGAAGTTGCATTAGTTGATGACCAGATTATGGCACTAGCAGTGTTGTATGGAATTGGGTTTGGATTGGCAGAGATAGTAATGACTGGCGCTTCTGGAGAATCGCAATATGATCCAATACTAGTGGTTCCTCCACAAGCATCATAAGAAGGATATTGAGTTTCTGAACCAAAAGAACATCCACCTCCATCATCAAAAGCGGAACCACAATAATTATATCCATAACAACTACAATCACCCGCAAAAACATTATTTGTAGACAATATTCCAATTCCAACTATAAAAACTAATATTGTTAAAATTGTTAGTATATATTTTCTTATTTTCTTATTTTTTAATGTATTTTTTTGCATTTCATTTTTAATAAACTCCGATTATGGATTCAAATGGTCCATTCATTACATAGCCTCCTTTTAGATTCGTTATTGATTGTGCTTTACTCCACTCTGTTGTTTGTGAAGTTTTACCAAGTGACATCGGGTTACCATGCATAGGCAGAAGGTCTCCTATTTCAAGCTCACATTGATATGAAACTTTATTTATATTACTCCAATCAAATTCTTTATCTCCATTTGTTGCGCAAAGATGATTCCCATATTCGTTATTGCTATTTAATTGGAATATAAAGTAACTTAAGAAACCAGGACCTATAGAACCATCGAGATATTCAGGACCATTTTGACCGATGAAAATACCAGGGGGATTATCTGTGAAATCAGATTTCATTTTATTTACATTCGAACCCATCATATTCAAAGGATCCGGCAAGTTCTCATCTAACCCGAAGTTGTTATAATCATAGAGAATTGGAAATGGATAAGTCATTCTCTTGGTGTTATGAATTCGCTCAGCAAGTGGCTGTTTTCTTAATTCCAGATCTTTTTCACAACCGTAAGGTCCTTTTAAGAGATTTTTGTATATATAATCCTTTTTATCAGTAATCTGTTTTAATAAGTTGTCAGCTTTAGCGATATCATTTCCATTAACCATACTAGAAGATAGTCTGCCAAATGCGTTTATTTGATCTTTTAATTTATTTTCATATTCTTCTATTAATTCTTCCTCTGTTTTTTCAGAGTTAGGTATGAATTGACCATATGTATCTTTATATTCTTCATTTAATGCATCAACCTCATCTTTTATATCTCCTAGCAGATTTACGGTAGTTTTTAATAAAGATATTTTTTCTTCGTTGTTCTTTGCCATTTGATTATATCCTGTTATTTGATAGTAACTTGTAGTTGCTTCTCTGGTTACATCCGGCAGAAACTTCGGATTAAATACTTTGTGAATAAGATAAATATATCTATCTAATATGGTATTTAAAACATGAACAGACGCATATTTGCTTTCTATATTAGCTGCTTGTTTGTTCGTTCCAGACCCTTCTCCTGGTGGATTTTCAGGATTGATAGCTATGCCTGTTAAAGCTCCAAGTTGAGAGGCATAATAGAGTCTAGCTTTATAAAAACCATCATCATCACCACCGAAAAGACTAATAATCCAACCGACCACAAGTCCTATAGCTGCACCAATTATCGTGCCAACAACAGGGGCGACTGACCCAAGCGATGCGCCGAATGCAGTAGTAGAAGCAGTAATTGATAAACCAACTGCTGTGCCAGCTAATGTGGAGAGTCCTTTAACAGAGCCAACAATTTCGTTTTCATCTCTATCGGCAAGACTTGCTGGTGATTCAGGGACAATTACATCCGCTACTGCTGCTAAAGTTCTTCTAGAATCTTCTTCAAAACCTGGATGCGGTCCCGGGATACAATAATCTAGCTGATAAATAACTGGTATAAGTCCATCAGCGTTGGATATTTTTTTAACAGGGTCATAATCGAGTTTGTAATCTTGGCCATCGGTCGTAGACATTAATTTTTCATTTTGTAATTTAAGTTTGTCAGCATATGTCCTCTGTTCATCTATCAAAGCTTGGGTAAGGTCCGTGCGGATATTGAAATTCGGATTGGCGGCAAGCCAAGAACTTGAAAGTTGAGACGGCATAAAATCTTTTTCCGTTTGGGTTCTGAATGTGTTATTCATTCTACTTGAATCATAAACCAAAGACCCGTCAGCTCCCTCGTTCCCAAGATTAGCAAAACCTTTTTCCATTATATTGGAAGAGAATTGACTCAAGAGAGCATCTAAAATAGCAGCTACTGCATCATTTAAGTCTTCAACGTTTAGGTAAGCATTATTTTGATAACCCATTACATTTGTAGCTGCTTCTGATACTAATTTTCCAGGGGTAACATATTCCCAATTTCCTCCTGCTACTTTACATGGATCTTCCCTTTGTGCCGTTGCATCTTCTCTTCTTTGTTGTTGGGTTATACCAGTATCACTACCAGAAGAATCAACACAACGCATATCACCCAAAAAACCATCTGCTTGAGACAAAGCTTCATGCACTTGTTCAGCAGTTGATTGACTTGTTCCCGCCAGTCTTCTTTGTATTTCATTATCAGCCATTAATTTAAAACCGAGAGGATTGTTAGCTGGCACTTGAGTCATAGCTGTCCAAGCATTCCATCCACCTTGGCTGAAGTCTTGTTGAAAAGTTTCAGCAGTAAATTCTGGATTAGTATTTTGAATAAGTTCATTCAAGGAATATCGCGCATTGTCTTGGAATTTATTATTGAAAGCCAGGGCCGTATTTTGCATCCAAGCCCTACCGAATGGAAATAATTCCGGATTATTTATTTCCAAACCGAATTGCAGTATTTCGTTCTTGGCTATGTCGTTAAAAAACTTCCCCGGATCTTGAATAAAAGCAGGATTGCCGTCAAAACCGCTGTTAATCCAAGCAACCGTGCTGACTGTTAATTTTTGTAAAAGCATTTTAATAATCAATCGTCCGATGCTTTGGATGCAAGTAGAATTTGCGTTAAGAGATTCAGTACTCTGTTTTATTGCTTCTGATTGTTTTTTTAATGCATCAAGTTTTTTATTTGCTTCTGTATCAAAAACATTAATATTATCAAATTGACTTGCTGCTGAACTGGCTACACTCTCTAATGAACTTGCTGCTGAACTGGCTGTGTCGTCTAAGTCACTCATATCTAATAGTGGACCTTCATCACTACTAAACAAACTTTCTATTCCACTAAATAAACTTTTTATTCCACTATTTATCACTTCTTTACATTGCGGCAAACTAGCAATAGCTGGAGCTAGTCCGCTGGTGTATCCTGATATGCCTATCTGAGCTTCTGCTTTTTTAGGTATAAAACTCAAAGGCATTAATATTGTGCTGACAATTAATATGAATGAAATTATTGAATTATAAAAATATTTTTTCTGCATTTTGACTTTACAAACTTTATAACTTTATGAACTTTCTACTGTTGTATTGTATCATTGTTTTAACAAAGCTGTCTCTAAATTTGCCACTGCTTTAACCAAATCGTCGCTATATTTTTGATATTGAGAAAGCCCCGAGAGTCCAACAATAGGGTCGTCTATAATTTTTCCCATACTAGATACGCTTATACCGGTATTATTGGAAGTATTGGCTATTTGTAAATGATATTGCACAAAACTTGAAGGAACGCTCATTTCCATTATTTTTTTGGCAAAATCCTGATAGGCATTAGCTATGGTTGATAATTTACTGTCTTGGTCAATATTGCCAGCTGTTCCATTTGCCGAATTTGAAGCGAGTTCCTTGCTGATTATATCCAGTTCATCTCCCAACCCGACCGATTGGTAACTTTTGAATAAATTTTGCATATCTTGGTAATATTTCTGTTTGGTGGCAAAGTTATCAAGAGCGCTTGTCTTTATATCTGTCTCTTTATAATAGTCAATCAAGGCTGGGTTCACTATTTTTTGTCCTAAGGCGTTGGAGAAGCTGTTGATAGTGTTATTGTCCACTTGACCGGAAGATTTCATGGCGGAATAACTGCTGAAAAATTCTCTGGCGAATTTTTCGGTTTCTGTCAGTTTTGTTTCGTTTATACTCTGCTCTATTTTTAATTCTTTCTTCTTATTTTCTATGTAAGTGGCATCAGGCATATCATTAAAAGTTATTTTTTTGTTTTTATCAGTACCCCACAGAGCTTCTTCCCAATCGGCTATACCATCACCATCAGAATCATTTTGGATTAAACTTATGATAGTTTGATTTTCTATTTTAAGAGCGGAGTTTTCTTCTTTATCTCCCGTAATGAAATTTTCTCCCGAGGATGACATAAAAAAAATCACGAAAATAACTACTGCTAAAACAATAACGGCACTCAATATTAGTATAAATTTTTTACTTGGTAAGTATTTTAAATATTTTTCTTTATTAAAATTCATTATTCTTTTTATATTCGTATTTACTTTATGAACTTTATAACTTTTTACTTTATGATTTGTTTACCTTCTTGATGTTCCAAAAAGATTTATCGTATCTAAACTGACGGTTGTGGTAATTGGAGGATCTGACGGAAGAGTGCAAGTTATCATTGTTTGCCCGCTATATCTACCCAATATCAATTGTCTAATCGCTGGGGTGGTTCTGGTTCTTGGTGTTATGTAAGATGGTATGAAATAACTAGTCGGAGTGCCTGGAGGTGAACCGATAGGAACGATAGAGATTGAAGTACCAAACAAGGGACAAATATAGCCGGCTGCTTCCATTTCTGCTATTTCTAAAGCTGGCATACTTATTATTCTTCCACCAAAAACTCCTCCAAAAAATGAATACGCAAAAACTATTCTAGCACCAACAAATACCAGAAAAATAATTAGCAAAATGAAAATAATGCTTTTTCTTGTCCCGTTAGAAATATTCTTATTTCTATTTATTATTTTATCCATACCACAATAGCCCATTAGCATAATTTCTAATGGGATTCACCTTTATATTATAGCATCTTGGCAAGATCAATCCAATCTTTTAGTGTTAATTCCTCTGCTCTTTTATTCCCAAGTATGTCAAGGCCCGTCTTTGACATGCTTGATTTGAGGTTTGATGACAATTTTTTTCTTTTGTGAGCAAAACCAGCACGGATTATTTCCCAAAATTTCTCTTCGTCTATATTATTTTCAATAAATATCTTTCTGGAGATGTTTTTTATGGCAATTACAGTTGAATCTACTTTTGGAGAAGGATAAAAATTTCCTCGGCTGACCTTGAATAAAATTTTAGGTTCGCCATAAGCTTTCACAGAAATAGAAAGCAGACTTTCCTTTCCATCTCGCGCCATTATTCTTTCCGCGACTTCTTTTTGGATCATTAAGGTCATGGATTTAGGTTTGTCCTTTTCGGAAAGAAATTTTTTTAATATAGCGCCAGTAATGTTATAAGGGATATTGGCAATTATTTTATAATTTCCAAAAAATTCGCAGTCCATTTTTTGGATATCAAATTTTAAAATATCATCTTTTATTAAAATTAATTTTTTTTCTTCAATTTCCTTAGAAAATTTATTTTGCAAAAAATAAAAAAGTTCCCGGTCTTTTTCTACAGCAATCACATGATTTGATTTTTCCAAAAGTTTTTCTGTTAGTATTCCCTTCCCTGGCCCAATTTCTAAAATAATATCGTCCTTAGAAACTTCTCCAGCCCCTACTATTCTATTTAATACTGAAATAGATTTTAAAAAATTTTGTCCCAGGGATTTTTTTGGTTTCATATTTTAAAGGAGTGAAACGACTATTAAAATTTGAACTCTGTTAAATAATTTTTGCAAAGCAAAAATTGTCCGAAGGACATTTAACAGGGTAAAGAAATTTATATTCATTTTATTCATTAAATTTCATTTATATATAAATTGTTTTTATTTTATTATTTTCTCCCCGCCCGAACGACTGTCCAGTCGGGCAGGCTTCTTTTTCTAAAATATCACTCGGGATGTCCGAGATAAATTCGGATGGAGCATTTATCTGACGCGAGCCAAAAATGGTGCGAAAATTCGCAAATGATAAAAACAATTTTTCTTTAGCGCGAGTAAGAGCAACATAAAAAAGTCTGCGTTCCTCTTCTCTGTCTTCGGCATTTTTTATTTCCTCATTTTTTTGGTGTGGAAAGAGCCCATCTTCTAGCCCGGTAATAAAGACGTGTCTGAACTCAAGCCCTTTTGAAGCATGAGCAGTCATTAATTTTATCCCGTTAGAGGTAGAGGGTCGCTGCGAGCCCTCGCGACCTCTAACGGGATTAGCTGTATTTATCATCAGACTATCTTGGTCAGAAGCCAAAGATGCATCCTCCAAAAGTTTTTCTATCCCCTCTCCGTTTTTCAAATTATCATATTTTAGCGCAAGTGTTGCCAGTTCTTTTATATTTTCTAATCTCTCCACCTCTTCTTCGGTTCCGGAAGAAAGTTCCATCTCAATTCCGGATTTTTTTACTGTGAATTTTACAATTTCAGACGCTTTTTCGTTTTTGATTTTATTTTTTATCTCTTCTAGTATTTTGTAAAAATTATCGATTTTGATTTTTGTTTTCGTTGGTAAATTTTCTGTGTCTTTTGCAAAAATTTTAGCCAGCGTAGCCTTTCCTATTCCTCTTGCAGGAAAATTTATTGTTCTTTTTATATCAGAGAGACTTTCCGGATTAAGGGCTGCTCGAAGATAGGCAAGAGTGTCTTTAATTTCTTTTCTTTCAAAAAATTTAACTCCCAAAACTTGATATGGAATATTGTATCGAAGCATCGCTTCTTCCAACGCGCGCGATTGAAAATTTGCACGATACAAAATTGCAACCTCGGACAACAGTGGGGGTGCTACTTCTGCGGGGTCGCTGTCTCCGCGTGCTCGCGGAGCGCTGCCTCTCGGCCCGTCGGCCTGCGAGACACCCCGCAAAAGTACACCCTCACTGTTGTCCAGTATCTCTAAAATTTTTGTTGCTACGAAATTTGCTTCGTCGCTCTCGTCCAGCGCTTCATAAAAACCGATTTTTTCGCCGATTTTATTTTTGGTAAATAGATTTTTATCCGGTCTATATTTATTTTTCTTTATTATTTCATTTGCCGCCTCCAGTATGTTTTTAGTGGAGCGGTAATTTTCTTCCAGCAAAATTATTTTTACATCTTTGCCATAATCTTTTTCAAAACTTAAAATATTTTTTAAATTTGCCCCGCGCCAAGAATAAATATTTTGATCAGCGTCTCCAACCACGCAAATGTTTTTATTATTTTCCGAAAGCAAGCGGGACATTAGATATTGCACTTCATTGGTGTCCTGATATTCATCAACATGGATATAATCCCATTTTTTTTGGTAAATTTTTCTAATTTGCTCGTTTTCTTTTAATAGTTTAGTCGCCTTTAAAAGCAAGTCATCAAAATCCAAAGAATTTTCTTTTGCCTTTTTCCTTTCATATAAATTCCAAACTTGGGCTACTATTTTGCTTAGATAATCGCTTGCCCTTTCTTTGTAATCTACCAGGTGTGTGAATTTTCCTTTTTCCCGACTAATTATGTTGCCTATTTTTTTGGGATCATATTGTTTTGGGTCTAACCCCATTTCTTTTGTTGCTTCTTTTATCAATGCCGTAGAATCTGATTCATCTAGAATAGTAAAATGTCTAGTTAGCCCTAAAATTTTTGCGTTTTCTTTTATGATATAAACCCCCAAAGAATGGAAAGTACTAACAAAAGGCATTTTTTCACTATCAAGATCGAACCTTGACAGTGATTTCTCGAGAACATTTTGCCCTTCGCTATTTAGTAAATGGTAGACCCTTTCCTTCATTTCTTTAGCTGCTTTGTTGGTAAAGGTAACAGCCAAGATTTTCTCTGGCGCTACCCCATTTTTTATTAGATTTAGTATCCTATGTGTTATGGTTTTAGTTTTTCCGGCACCTGCTCCAGCCACGATTAAAAGTGGTCCCTCCATATGGGTCGCTGCTTCTTTTTGTTTGCTATTGAGACCTGACAGATGATCTACCACTCATTAAATATAACACAAAACTCAGTTTGTTTGTTCCAGTACTTCAGCTGATTCTTTTCTAAAATTTTCCGATTCCTCGACTACAATTTGCAGGAAATTAGGAACTTTTTCAAAGAAAAAGTCTAGTAAGATATCAGCGTCCACATGGTTGTCCATCATTTTTTCGTATTCTGCTAAATCCTTTTCGTTTAGCGCTGGCAAAGATTTTATGAGGACAGATTGAAATATAATATTGCCGATGCGAGTAATAGCCTCTTCTCGTTTTTCTTCCGGAAGTTTTTCTATCTCAAACAATTCGATAATATTTTTACGGATCTCGTTTTTATTTGTTTGCTTGTTTGTGTTCATAATTTTTTTTAGTTAGTTAATAATAATTATAGCTTAACTTTTTCTATATAGGTAATTCCATTTGTATCTACTGTTGCTTTCAGTAATATTCCTTTAGATGCTTCTATTTGTAAAACATGTGTCATATATTCAATATTAGTTTCGGGAGATTGGAATATCGTAGTACTTCTTGGATGAATGTCTGTAATTTTTTCAAGCGCTTGGATATAAGAAATAACAGGTTTGTATGTTTGATTTACGGTGTCTAGGTGTTGTTTTATTGTTTCCTCAGCAGTTAATTGTATGTGTTTAAATACTTCTGGATTTTCAGGCGAAATACTTTCTATGTTATTTTGATAGACTTCATTTACTTTTCTTAACACTTCTTCTGAAAGATGATATGGATTATTTATAGATTCTTGAGATATAATATTTTCTTCCCCTTCTGGTTTTGAAGTGTCTTCATATTCAGTTCTGGTTTCGTTTTCTGGGGTGTCCTCGTATTCACTTATTATTTGTTTGTTAATATTCGGTTCTACGGGAGAATTAATATCTTCTTTTATTTCAGGAACATTATCTATCTCATTTGATTTTGTGTAACTGCTTTCATATTTATCTACTTTTTCTTCAAATTTGTCTCCTTCATGGTGGGTCTCAAGTATTTCTCCTCCAACGGTTTTTTCTTCAACCAAAATATGTCCGTCTTCTATTTTAATTTCGTAAGCTATCTTGTCTGCTTCCGCCACTCTTACTTCATTTCCAGTGTTGTCGGCATAACCTTCCTTAATAGCTATAATATGAGCTTCTCGCCCAGCAAATTCATGCAAAACTTTTGTATCACTTGGATCTCCCTTAAATCCTAATTCTTTTGCCAGTTCCTGATTATTTTCAATTTGTCTAATAAAAGCGTGTTCCACTCCTTCTCCTTTGTGAACAGTTGCGTCTTTTAATTTTATTTCTTCTTCTATTTTTGCTTTCAGCTCTTCTAAATGTTTTTGTTCTTGCTGTTGCTTGAGTTTTACTTGTCTTTCCATTTCCTCTTTTAGTTTTGTTTCTTTTTGCTGTTTTTCAAATTCAATATCTTGTTTTCCTTTAGTCTCAATTTCAGCATTATGATGATATACCGCCATGGTGCCGAGTCCTGCAGCAATGATAGCAGCCCCTCCTATAGTGCTCTTTAGGAGTTTTAGGTTTTTTACTTTTGTCTTACTTTCCTCCGTGTTTTCATTTTCAAGTTTCTTTATTTTGTTATCAAAAACTCCATTAAGGATTCTTCTAAATGCATATCCTCCAACTCCAATGAGTGGTACGGCTAATCCTCCAGACAACAAAGCGGAAAATCCTATTCCTGCCCACAGATGCCACATTGCTCAAATTTATTTCTTTTTTTAACCAGTTTTTCTTTTCATCTGGATTTTTTTCTTTTTTGGGTAGAAACTTGTTTATTAAATTTGAGGTAACGGCCATGTTTAAGCCAGCTGCTGTCAACCCTCTACCGCCCATTTTGAGAGCGGTTATTGCAAAATTAGAAGTATTTATACCAAGGATAGCCCCGAGACCGATAGTCACTCCCGATAAAAGCAAAGCCTTTCCGGCAGCCTTTCCGGCGGTTTTTTTATCTACCTCTTTCCACCATTCTCCTGTTTTTGTTAAAGCACGTTTTAGTCGTCCGGAAGATTCTATGGTCTTATCATTGGAATCTTCTTTTGCTTTCAAGAACATCTCGGTTGCAATTGCTTGTTTTTGTTCCGGCGTAAATTCTATGTTTTCTACCTTTTCCTGTTCTTCAACAGTTTTATTTATTTCTTCTATTGTTTTTTGGACATCGAACTTTCTTTCTAGCCCTTCTTTCTCTTCGTTCTCAATACCTGCCAGGGTCGCTTTTGTTTTTTTTCTTGTTGTTTTAATTTCTTCTTTTTGTTCAAGTTCCGGTATATCATCCTCTCCGTAGACTTTATATATTTTTTTATCAGATTTTTCGTTTTCCTCATTTTCCTCTTTTTCATTAGTTAACGCTAAAATCTCGGAGTAATTTCCGTTGTTATAATCCTTAAGCAATTTAGTGACTAATTCTTCTTGTTTTTTTGCCTCTCCACTCTCGTTTTTATCAGCTCTTAACTTATCGCGCTTTTCCATTTCAGCTTCAAGAATGATTCCTGCTCCAACTCGGTCTTTATTCGGTTCTTCTGTCTTGAGATTATTCTGGTATGGAACAGGAAATCCTTCAGTTAAGGGTTTCTTACCCGAGTTTAAATTATTTCCTTGTTCTATGGCCATAATATCTTCATTATAAAACCTCGGGCTTCTAATTCCTAATTTTTAAGAAAGTATAAAAGACTCAGATATTACAACCCATTAAGAAAACCTATCGATTTAGTTTTCCACAGTTGAGTTGACTTAGACACTAGATTGGGCTACCCTATTGGAAGTGGTTAGAAAGGAAGTATGAATCCATTGGTTGAACGCTAGAAATGACAGTAACCATCACGAGAACCTTATCCGCCGATTGGCGGTGCAGCACAATTCAGGTCGTCCTGTAGTTCTACCCTTATTTGCTAATCTTTAATTGGGGTTGGAAAGGAAATCTTGTGATAATTAATTTGTTTTATAAAATCTCAATTTAAAATATTCAGCTCTATTCTGGTCTTTTCCCTGTTGCTTGGGACGCTTTTTGTGCCTCTTAAGATGGAGGCGGGTTTTTTCTCCTCAATTTTGGGCAACGAAGCCTCTGCAGATGTGATGGATTCTTTAAGTTCTGTTCGGGTTGCAGAAAATTCCCAAACGCTGACCCTTCTTGAAGCTGATATCTCTTCTATTCCAACTTTACAAGATAAAAAAGATGGAATTGAAAATAGTGTTGACGTTAATATAGTATCCGAAAATGCTCTCTTCCCTACAACTAGTCACATAAGTATCCCAGGTGAAACTGAAATTGGAGACCCCTATTCTGGTCAGATAAGCGTTTATGTGGTAAGAAAAGGTGATTCCATCTCACAAATAGCTGATATGTTTGGTGTCTCTGTGGACACCATTTTATCTGTGAATGAGATGAAAAAGGGCGATAAATTAAAAGAGGATGACGTATTGCTGATCTTACCTTTTTCCGGTATAGAACATATTGTCGCCAAGGGTCAAACGCTTCAAGGCATAGCTAATCTGTATAAAGTTGAAATGGATGAAATACTTCTTGCAAATGATATTGATACAGATACCAAGCTTATTATTGGTGAAAAATTGATGATTCCGGGCGCTGACATGCTAGGTGAAACAAAACCAAAAACTGGAAGTAACATAACAAAAGGAGGTAGTTCATATTCTTCAATGCCAAACATTGTTGGTTATTTTAAAAACCCAGTTCCAAATGGTAAAAAGTCTAGAGGAGTAACTTCCAAACACAGGGGGGTTGATATTGCAGCCCCGACTGGAACACCTATCTATGCTTCTGCTTCTGGAAGAGTTTTGACTGCAAGAATGGGCTGGAATGGTGCTTATGGCAATATGATAATTTTGCAACATCCAAATGGTACTAGAACTTTATATGCGCATATGTCCAGACTTGGCGTTAATACGGGCGCGCAGGTTTCTCAAGGAGAAGTTATCGGTTATGTCGGCTCTACTGGCCGCTCAACCGGACCGCATCTACACTTTGAAGTCTTAGGAGCAAAAAATCCTTTCTAGCTAATTTCAAAATTCTTCGAAGATTATTCAAACAAAAGCAGAGAAACCATAGCTAAAATTCCAACTATAACTGCTGCTAGTTGCAACGCGGAATATTTTAGTTCTTTTGTTTTTTGGAGTTCAGGAATTAAATCAGCTACCGCAATGTAAATAAAACCGCCGGCTGCTATCGGCAAAATCCATAAAGTGAAAGTTTCCGCAATCTTGCCAAAAATTAAAGCGATAGAAACTCCGATAATAGCGGTAAGAGCTGAAATAAAGTTTAACCATAAGGCCTTTTTCTTGTTATAGCCAGAATGAATAAGTACTGCGAAATCACCGATTTCTTGCGGGATTTCATGCAGAACTACTGCCAGGGTTGTTGCAATTCCGATTGGAACACTTATTAAAAAACTTACCCCAATAATTATTCCATCTATCAAATTATGAAAACTGTCGGTAAAAAGCAGTAATTTTCCCACTGGATATATATGTTTTTTTTCTGTGTCGTCTTCATGATGATGCCAATGAAGAAATTTTTCTATTATAAAGAATACAAGAATACCGGACACTATTAAAAGACTTACCATGGTAGAATCGGGAGAATTTCTAAAAGCTTCAGGTATTAAATGGATGAATGCATCGCCCAAAAGCGCACCGACAGCCAGACTTATAAATAGGCCGATGTATTTTTTTACGATTTCCTCCTTTAAAGAAAGGGAAAATATTCCAATTACAGAAACAAGACTCACTATAATAACGCTCATAAATGCATATATATATATTGTTACCATGTGCGGGATGGGAGAATCGAACTCCCAACCTCAGTTTGGAAAACTGACGTTTTACCATTAAACTAATCCCGCTTTCGCTAAAGCTTCGGCGAGCAGGCCCGCATAAACTTCAACTTGGTCGGGCTGCTGGGAATCGAACCCAGTCTAAACGCTCCCAAAGCGCTTGTACTACCGGTATACTACAGCCCGTTAACTTATTAAATTATAATATATCTATACCGACTAAAGTCTAAACGCTCTCACCATTAGGCGCTTGTCTATACCGGTATACTACAGCCCGTTTCTAAAAACCGGAACATAAAAGTTTTCGCCTGCGGGCACTGGCTTCGTTTTGTCCGCCAGAAAATTTTTATGTTCCGGTTTTTAACTATATCATAAAATAATATCGCTTACTACTTTTACCTTTGCTTTTTTCTCTTTTTGACATAGATAAACAACAAGCAGATCAACTTGCCATTCTTTTCCTTCATCTATATTTTTACTTAAAAAGTAGGTCTGAATTGTCCTTGATAATCTTTTCAGTTTCCATGGGTGCATATTATCTTCCGGTCTATGTTCGTATCTTTCATCCGAATCAGCATAAGATTTGGGTATAAAGGTATTTAAGGTTTCACGGGAAACACTTTTTACCTCAATAAAATATAGCTTGTTCCCTTTTTCAGCCACAATGTCTATTTCACCCCATTTTTTAGTATAGTTACGGTCTATTATGGAAAAACCGTGTTTCACAAGAAACTTTACAGCTATGTTTTCACCGATTTCTCCTATTTTTTGTGTTTCCGAAGTAAAAACTTTTGGCATAATAAGTAGTGAAAAGTTTATAAAGTTCTTAAGGTTATCAAGTTTTTTTAGGTTTTAATTCACTTTCTACTTTATGGACTATTCATGTTTCACGTGAAACCTTTTACTTAATTTTGTGTCTTTTATTAAAATATCCTTATTCTACAATATATTTTTCATATAATGATCATAAAAGACAATACCTTTATATGTCCTTTATGAACATTACCAACACAGTTATCCACAGTTTTTCATAAAATCGTTATAAATAAAGAGATAATTAAAAATAAATAAAGGACAGATTTTTAAAATATTTTTTGTGCGGCTAGGGAGAATCGAACTCCCGTCTCATCCTTGGCAAGGACGTGTTCTACCACTAAACCATAACCGCAATTTATCTTTTGATCTATGAATGTCTTTTTTAATGGTTTTACTACGTGAAAAGACCACTAAATATAACCACAGTATAAAGTATATTTTATTATAGTATTTTAATTAAACTAATGCAATTCTTAATTTAAGCTTTATTTTTAGGGCTATTTGTTAATTCGCAAAAGAAGGTGTAAAATATAAATATTATAAATAAAAAGCACCCGTAGTGAAATGGATATCACGCGACGCTTCGGACGTCGTATTGTGGGTTCGAATCCTGCCGGGTGCGCAAAAAAATGGATACTTCAAAAAAAATAATATTAAAAATTCCGAAAGAAGTCTCACATATAATAAATACACTTGAGAACAAGGGTTTTAAAGCGTATTTAGTTGGTGGCTGTGTTCGAGATCTTTTAATGGACAGGGAACCGAAAGATTGGGATATAACAACTGGTGCTAAGCCGGACCAGATTATTGAACTTTTTAAGAAAACAGTGTATGAGAATGTATTTGGAACAGTAGCTGTTATAAATGAAGATGTTTCTTGTGAAACGTTGCGTCAAATAGAAGTTACCCCATATAGAATTGAAGCAAAATATAGCGATTTTAGGCATCCGGATAAAGTAAAATTTAGCGATAATTTGGAAGATGATCTAAAAAGACGTGACTTTACAATAAATGCTATGGCTTGTAGAAATGGACAGGTAACTGATATATTTGGTGGTTTAAAGGACATAAAAGACAAGATATTGAAGGCAGTAGGGGATCCCGATGACCGTTTTAAAGAAGATTCACTTAGAATGCTTCGGGCGGTACGTATCGCTTTACAACTTGGTTTTTCTGTGTCTTATGAAAGCAGTGAAAGTATTTTGAGAAATTCAAATTTAATAAAAAAAATATCATCTGAAAGAATTCGTGATGAGCTTTCAAAAATAATTATGTCACCGAATCCATCTATTGGGATGGTGATGCTTCAGAAGTTTGGTTTGTTGAAAAATATAATTCCAGAATTAGAAGAAGGGATCGGGTGTGAGCAGGCAGGTGAGCATATTTATGATGTTTGGGAGCATTTGCTTCATGCCTTGCAGCATTCGGCGGAGAAAAATTGGTCTTTGGAAGTGAGACTAGCTGCACTTTTTCATGATATTGGGAAACCAAAAACCAGAAGGTTAGCTTCACCTGATACTTTTGCTCAGGTCCTCGGGTCGCCTGTACGGGATTCTAAAAATGAACAGGCTCAACCAGACCATTCGCAAAAGCATACAGGTTCAGCTAAAAAAAGATTTACTTTTTATGGCCATGAAGTGATTAGCGCGCGAATGGCGAAAAAAATAATGGAACGATTAAAATTTTCCAGAAAAGAAATTGATTTAGTGGAAAAATTAGTTCGCAATCATATGTTTTTCTCTGATACTGAATTGATTACTCTTTCTGCGGTGCGGAGAATTGTCACAAAAGTCGGGGTAGAAAATATTTGGTTGTTAATGAATGTTCGTGAATGCGATAGGGTAGGAATGAAGAAAAAAGAAACACCATATCGCTTGCGAAAATATTTTGCCATGATAGAGGAAGCACTACATAGTCCAATTTCCGTTGGCCAGCTTAAAATTGACGGAGAATTTATGATAAAAAAACTTAATATAAAACCGGGACCTCGCATGGGATGGATTTTGCATGCTCTTTTGGAAGAGGTTTTAGATGATCCGACTAAAAATGAAGAAAAACATCTTTCAGAACTAGTTAGATCACTAAATCTTTTGCCGGATGGGGCGTTGAAAGTGTTGGGAGATAGGGGGAAAGAAAAAAAAGAAGAATTAGAGGAACAAGAGATAGAAAAACTTCATTTGAAACATGGAGTGAGGTAGAAATATAAAATTCAAAAGATTTCTGAGCCTTCGCCCTCGGAGACAAGAGGACAGGGGACCCACGACTCTTTAAATCTTTTGAATTTTATATTTTTATGATTTACTCCCCAGTTTCACTGATCGAAAAATCTTCAAATTCGTGTCTAGCCCCACACCATTTTACAGAAAAATTTTCTACTGGAGAAAAAAGAGGAAAAAGAAAACGACCATGTTGTAATTTTTTTATAAAAAAAAGAAGATTTTTATCTTCTCCTTCCGCGATAACTTTTATGCTGCCATCATTCTTGAAAAAAGTGACACCTTTCAATTCCAGTCGGATTGCGTGACGGCGAATCCACAATAGATAATCATAACTTAAATTTTTTCCCCACATTACACTCTCTATACATTTGAGTATCCCAGTACTAAAATTTTAGTAACAGACATCACTCCAAATATAAAAAAGCTCTCTCAAAAATGGTTTGGTAAAAACATTAAACTAGAGTTAGTAAATCTCTAGCCAAATAGGGCAATGGTCGGAACCGTAATAATCCGAAAACATTCCGGTTTTCTTTATTTTTGGCATAATTTCAGAACTGACAAAAAAATAATCAAGTCGCCAGCCGACATTTCGATCTCTAGCTCTTGTTTTTTGGTCCCAATAAGTATAGGCGCCAATTTTATTCGGATAAAATTTCCTGAAGATATCTACAAAATTATTTTTAATTACTTTACTGACCCAAGCGCGTTCAATAGGCAAAAATCCGGTGTTTTCTTCATTGGCTTTCGGGTTTGCCAGGTCAATGGCTTCATGAGCAGTGTTTACATCTCCGCAAAAGATGATATGTTCGCCTTTCTTTCGAAGTTTTAAAATAAATTTTAAAAAAGCGTCATAAAATTCTAATTTATATTTCAAACGATGAGGGCCTTGTCCGCCGTTTGGGAAATAAACGGTTATGATAGTGAAATTTTTCAATTTTACGCCTACTAGTCTGCCCTCGTCATCGAATTTCTTAATACCCATTCCATAAAAAATTTCTTCCGGTTTTTCTTTAGAGTAAATTGCCACTCCGCTATATCCTTTTTTTAATTTAGAATGAGAAAAATAGGAAAAGTATCCGGAAATATTGCGTGTTTCTTCCGTGAGTTGTTCGGGATGCGCTTTTGTTTCCTGTAAACATAAAATATCAGGTTTTCCTTTCTGAAATAGAGGTATAAAAAAACCTTGTTTTACCGTTGCTCTCAGTCCATTTGTATTCCATGAAACGATTTTCATATTATTTTCTGCTGTGAAACTTTTTATGCACTTCTTGTAATTGTTTGTCAGTTATGTGGGTATAAATTTGAGTGGTAGAGATATTGGAATGTCCAAGCATCATTTGAACGCTTCTAATATCTGCGCCATTCTGTAATAAATCAGTGGCGAAGGAGTGGCGAATAATATGGGGTGTTACTTTTTTAGAAATACCCGCTTTGATTGCATAGTATTTCACAATTCTTTCTATGGAACGCGGAGTTAGTCTTGAGAAATTTTTTTTATTGACAGTGGAAATTTGTATAAACATAGCTTCTTCCATATCCTTTCTTTTAGCTAAATATTCCTTGATTGCTTTTCGGGCAGTTTCCGATAAAAATACTACTCGCACCTTTTCTCCTTTCCCTCTGATGGAAAACTCACCTTTTGACAAATTCAGATCCCTATCTAGAGAAGTGAGTTCTGATACACGAAGTCCAGTAGAAAAAAATAATTCAAGGATAGCTTTATCTCGGAGGTTTTTTAGATCGGATCCGTTCGGCCCGGCAAGGAGTCTGTTTAGTTCTTCTACCGTAATTAAATCTAAACTTCTCTCTTTTATTTTTGCCAGTTCTATGCGATCGGGAGAAAGAGTTTGAATTTCGTTTTTCATTAGGTATTTCAGAAATACACGAAGAGCGATCAAATAATAATTTTGAGTATTTTTTTTCATTGATGTTTCTACTTGTCCTTTTATTTTTATTCCAGATTGTCTGTTCAAAAAAAGTCTGAATTCTCTCACATTTTCATCCGTAATATCTCTCGGTTTTATTATTTTTCCGAATTTAAAAAAACGAGTTAAATATCTGTCATAATTTTCAACAGTCTTTAAGCTCGAACCCTTTTCTATTTCTAAATATTCTAAAAATTGCCTCTTTAATTTATCTATCTCAGATATCATATCTTTATGATAGCATAAAATATTGTGCGACGTTGTTTTTGTCTTGCAAATTAGATGACTTTATGTTAAGATAAAATTATGTTAAATACAAAGAAAAAGCAACGGATTATAAAGAAAAATCAAATTCATGAGAAAGATACAGGTTCTTCTGAGGTACAAGTGGCTGTTTTATCTACCCAAATAGAGGAATTGGCAAAACATTTGAAGAAACATAAAAAAGATAATAATTCTCGCCGGGGACTTATTAAAATGGTAGCAGACAGACGCACCCATTTGAAATACTTGGAACGCAAAGACAAGACTCGTTACAACGCTTTGATGAAGAAGATGAATCTTGTATAAAAAAACAGCATAAGTAATTTCTGAGCCTTCGCCCTCGGAGTCATAAGGACAGGGAACCCACGACTCTTAAAATTACTTAATGCTGTTTTTTATGTTATAATATAAACATATGACTGTTATAAAACATAAAGAACAGAGGGTTGGAGTTTTTATTGACACTCAAAATCTATATCATTCAGCCCGCAATTTATATAATGCCAGGGTTAATTTTGGCGCAGTTTTAAAAGAAGCAGTAGCAGGCAGAAAACTTGTTCGGGCGGTAGCTTATGTTATTGCCACAGAAGCTGGAGAGGAGAAGAATTTTTTTGAAGCACTTACCAAGCTTGGCATTGAAACTAAAACTAAAGATTTGCAAGTTTTTCACACTGGCACTAAAAAGGGAGATTGGGATGTGGGTCTGACTGTTGATGTGATGAGAATGGCTAATCGTCTTGATGCTGTTATCATAGTTTCTGGAGACGGTGATTTTGTTCCGTTGGTTGAATATATGAAGAATCATACCGGTACTCAGGTAGAAATTGCTTCTTTTGGTAAGTCCACCTCTTCGAAACTTCGTGAGGCTTGTGATGATTTTATTGACCTTTCTTTAAATCCAAAAAAATATTTAATAGGGATAAAATAAAATTTTATTAGTTAATCGGTTCGCGTTCGGACAAAAAGTAATGTTCTACTAGAGATCGAGGAACAATACTGTAGTCTGAACACGAACTAAAGTAAATTTACAAAATATAAACTTTCTTCCGGTACGGATTTTTTGAAGCTTAAAAAATCCTGAAATGCTCGGCTCGACAGCCTCGCAACCCCTTCAGAAAGTTATATTTTGTAAATTTATAAAATATAATATGAAAAAGAAAGAATATAGTGTAGAAATTGGTGGTAAAATGCTAACTGCTATTTTCTCGGACTTAACAGAACAGGCACATGGATCAGTCATTTTAAAATATGGCGAAACAATTGTGCTGGCCACTGCTTGCATGTCTAAAGATAGGCAAGAGGGTTTAGGGTTTTTTAATTTGACAGTAGATTATTTGGAGAGATTTTATGCTACTGGAAAAATTTTGGGATCTCGGTTTATGCACCGAGAAGGCAAACCGTCAGAAGATGCCATACTTGCTAGCCGAGTGATTGACAGGACCCTCCGTCCACTTTTTGATCAGTCAATCCGCCACGCAGTGCAAGTGATTACTACTGTTATATCTCTTGATGAAAACGACCCTACTGTTTTGGCGATCAATGCTGCTTCACTTGCTCTGGCTGTGTCCGATATTCCTTGGGCAGGACCAATTGGTGCAGTACGTATTGGGAAATACAATAATGACGATTTGATGATAAATCCTTCGCAGGCACTGCGTTTAGATAATACCCAATATAAATTTGACCTAACTATTTGCGGGAAGGATGGCTACATAAATATGATTGAAGCATCAGCTCACCAAATAAAAGAAGAAGAACTAGAGGAAGCATTTAAAAAAGCGAGTGAAGAAATAACTAAATTAGAAAATTTTCAGAAAAAGATAGTAACCGAAATAGGCGTTCCTAAAAAAGTAATAGAAAAAGAAAAAGTATCAGAAGAATCAGTAAAATTATTTAATAAAGAAATTTTACCCAAGATGGAGGATGCTATTTTCACTGGATCTGGAAAAAAGAGGATAGATGATTTACATAGTGCTTGGAACAAAATGGCGGCAGAAAAATACCCGGAGAGAGATGATTTTGTGATGGAAGACAATCTTTTTGACAGCACAGAAAACAGTATTTTGCACGAAAAAGCTATAAATAATAATCAACGCGCTGATGGTAGAGCCATGGATGAACTTCGCGATCTTTATGTCCAGGCTGGAGGAATATCTTCGATTTTGCATGGCAGTGGAATTTTTTATCGTGGAGGAACACATGTGCTTTCTGTTCTTACTCTGGCTGGTCCCGAAGAAAAACTGCTGATTGATGGTATGGAGTCGAAAGAAGAAAAAAGATTTATGCACCATTATAATTTTCCGCCTTACTCAAGCGGGGAAGTCGGCCGTATAGGCACCACCAATCGCAGGGAAATCGGTCACGGCGCTCTGGCTGAAAAAGCACTGGCTATGGTATTACCAACGGTGTCAGAGTTTCCTTACACCATGCGTTTAGTATCTGAATCGATGGCATCAAATGGTTCCACTTCCCAAGCCTCAATCTGTGCTTCCACCCTTGCTTTGATGGATGGAGGAGTTCCAATTAAAGCGCCGGTAGCCGGTGTGGCTATGGGATTGATGATGGGGAAAATATCCGCCAGAAGCGGACAAGAATATAAAATCTTAACTGATATCCAAGGGCCGGAAGATCATCATGGCGATATGGATTTTAAAGTAGCTGGCACTAGGGAAGGTATAACGGCTATCCAATTAGATGTAAAAGTAGAAGGGATACCGATAAAAATATTGGGTGAAGCTATGAAACAGTCCAAAAAAGCGCGAATAGCAATCCTGGATAAAATTGAAAAAGAAATTCCAAAACCAAGAACTGAAATTTCCCCGAACGCGCCGAAGATTTTAATTATAAAAATTAAACCGGACCAAATTGGTATGGTTATCGGTGGCGGGGGAAAGACTATTAAAGAAATAAAAGAAAAATCAGGGGCAGAAATAACTATTGAAGATGATGGAACAGTATATTTGACAGGCAAAGGTGACAGTGCCGAGTTAGCCAAGAAGGTAATAGAGGAAATGACCCACGAATTTAAAGTTGGAGAAGTATTGAAAGGGGAAGTAGTCAGAATTGCGGATTTTGGAGCTTTTGTCAGATTGAATCACTTTACTGACGGTATGGTGCACATTTCTGAGATGGTCCCATTTCGCGTGGAACGAGTTAGCGATATAATAAAGGATGGAATGATTGTGCCGGTGAAAATTATAAAAGTGGACCGGGAACAAGGGAAAATTAGTTTATCTATCAAAGAAGCCGACCCTGGTTTTTTTAGGAAACCTTAAAAATGGAAAACGAAAATAAATTAAAAAACAGAAATGTAGAAACTTATACCGACGACATGGTAAAGGCTATTGAAAATGATAAAGGGGGACTAATAAAAAAAATAATTCACGAAGAAGAAGAACATGAAGCCGAGAAGATAAATTTATCTCCCAGGTCAAGGAAGAATAGATTATTTATGTTTATCAGTATTGTATTTATATTTTTAGCTTTGGCTATTCTGGTTTTTTTAGCTTTTTTTGACGAAAATAGTAATATCGTTCAAGTTGCGCCGCAATTTACCCCAATTGTTTTTACCGACCAGAGCAATATTCAAGCGATTGATGGATTCACCAAAGAAAAAATAGCGGAGACTGTTCTAGACCAAGTTAACAATACTAAAGTAAAAGTTGGAGAAATGGAAGGAATATATTTAACAGAGAATAAAAAGGCTGTAGGATTTAAAAGATTTGTTACACTTATCAAAGGCAATTTTGTTTTAGATCAAATTGATTTTGTTAGTGATAATTTTTTGTTCGGGGCGGTAAATAACGAAGTGAAGGATCTTTTTATACTACTGAAGGTGCGTTCTTTTACAAATGTATTTTTAGCTATGCATAATTGGGAAGATAAAATGTTGTACGACTTGTATGGATTTTTTGGAATAGATATTTCTCCCGAGACAAATTATTTGTTTACTAAAAATTGGCAGGACGGCATTGTTGAAAACAAAAATGCAAGAATTCTCGAGAATAAAGACGGGAAGATTGTTTTGATGTATGTGTTTATTAATGATTCATCTATTGTTATCACCAATTCTGAAACGGCAGTTCGAGAAGTAATCCTTCGCCTTGCTTTTGGCCAGATAAAGAAATAGATGGTATTGTCTATTGTAAGATATTTGCTATAAGAATTAAAAGTGTTATTATTCAGGAATGTTAGACAAGAAAAAAATTAAAGAAAAATTGGAAAGAGAAAGGGATATGCTGCTCGACCAGATTCATGATATCGGGAAATTAAATCCGGAAACCAATGAATGGGAAGCGATTCCTGAGGAGCTAAATTCTAGAGAATCAGATCAAAATGATATGGCGGATAGGTTTGAAGATTTTGAAGCCAGAAGCATTATGATAAAAACCTTGGAATCAAGACTAAATAATATTTTAAGCGCAATCAAAGGATTGAACAGAGAATCTTTCGGTAGGTGCGAGATATGTAAAAAGGACATAGAAATGGACCGCATGGAGGTCAATCCTGCGGCTCGAACGTGCAAGAAGCATTTGAATAATTAGAAAAAATAATATAAATTGTGAAAATTTAAAAAATTTCTGAGCCTTCGCCCTCGGAGTCAAGAGGACAGGGAACCCACGACTCTTAAAATTTTTTAATTTTCACAATTTAATCAAATCATGGCTTTTGCAAGAGTTTATTCGGCACAAGTAAACCTCCTTTCTGGACAAATCGTAACGATTGAGGTTGATTTGTCGAAGGGTTTACATACTTTTAATGTAGTAGGCCTTCCAGACAATGCTGTAAATGAATCAAAAGATAGAGTAAGTTCTGCTATAAAAAATTCTGGTTTCAAATCTCCTAAAGCCAAAAACCAAAAGATTATTGTTTCTCTTTCGCCGGCCGATCTGAAAAAAGAAGGACCATTTTTTGACCTAGCCATTGCTCTTGCCTATATGCTAGCATCTGATGATTTGAAGTTTGATTCAGAAAAAAGAATTTTTTTGGGAGAACTTGGACTGGATGGAACTCTGAGACGTATTAGAGGAGCATTGCCATTAGTTATGGAAGCTAAACGGGCGGGATATGAGGAAATTTATTTGCCGAAAGAAAATGCCATTGAAGCGGCCTTAGTTGAAGGGATAAAAATTTTTGGCGCGAACAGTTTAAAAGAAGTGGTAGAACACATTAATGAAACAAAAGAAAAGAAAGAGAATAAAAAAATTCCAATCCAGCCAAAAACAGAAATAAGTTATAAAAAAGAGAGAAAAAATTCGGACTTCTCTGATATTAGAGGGCAAGAAGGCGCAAAAAGAGGGCTTGAGATAGCGGCTGCCGGTGGACATAATATTGCTATGTATGGCCCGCCTGGTACCGGAAAAACAATGCTGGCGCGAGCTTTTTCTGGATTGTTACCAGACTTAGGACTGGAAGAAGTTTTAGAAATTACTGGTATCCATTCTGTGGCAGGAGTATCGCGGGGAGAATTAATTTCTGCTCCTCCATTTCGTGCTCCTCATCACACTTCCTCTTATGTATCAATTATCGGAGGAGGAACTTTTCCAAAACCTGGAGAGATAACTTTGGCCCATAAGGGTGTATTGTTTCTTGACGAATTTCCAGAATTTGAGAAACGAGTAATAGAATCTTTGCGACAACCACTGGAAGACAATGTGGTTTCCATTTCTCGAGCCAAAGGTTCAGCAATTTTTCCTTCTAATTTTATTTTGGTGGCGGCTATGAATCCTTGTCCGTGTGGGAACGCTGGTTCAAAACAAAAAGCTTGTATTTGCAGACCTTCTGATTTAGATAGGTATAAAAGAAAATTGTCGGGACCGATAATAGACCGCATTGATCTTTGGGTTTCTGTGGGGAATGTTGATTATAAAAAATTGGGCGGAGAGGGAAGCGGAGAAAAAAGTGAAAGAATAAAAGATAGAGTGATAAATGCACGCGAAGTTCAGAAAAAAAGATTTGAAAAATTTAAGAGAAACATAACAACTAACGGTGAAATGAACGTGAAAGATTTGTCTCTCTCTGCCCGAGCTTATCACCGAGTAATCAAAATCGCTCGTACCATAGCTGACTTGGAAAATTCCGAAGAAATTAATTCAAACCATATTCTGGAAGCGATACAATATAGACCGAAAGTGAATACATAAAAAACAAAAACCCGCCAGCTGACGGGTTTTTGTAACCAATTCTTTTCGCGCGAAAGGAATTATGCAACTGCGTCCTTTAAGGCTTTTGCAGCTCTGAATTTTGGAACTTTCTTAGCAGCCACCTTGACTTGTTCTCCAGTTTTTGGATTGCGAGCCATTCTTGCTGCTCGTCCTTTTACTGAAAAGATTCCGAAGCCGGCAATTGACACTTCGCCACCTTTCTTCATAGTGCTGACGATAGCATCAAACAAACCATCAACAATTTCCTCAGCTTGTACTTTTGTACCACCAAGTTTACCGTGTACCCACTCAGCTAATGCTTGTTTATTCATATTTATAAAAAGTAATTTTTGTAATATTTCGACCATTTGCTTATAAAATTGACACCCCTATATTATATAGTAATAGTTTTTTTAGGCAAGTCCCATATAGTTAATTATAAAAAATAACAAAAGTCAAAATTTATCTCGCATATTCAATAATTCTGGTCTCTCTAATGATGGTAACTTTGATTTCGCCAGGATATTTTAGTTCTTGTTCTATTTTTACAGCAATATCGTGGGCCATAATTTTTGATTCAGCGTCTGAAACTTTTTCCGGGGTGACGAATATGCGGATTTCACGGCCCGCTTGCAAAGCATATGATTTTTCAACTCCAGGGAATGCGTTTACCAAGGCCTCAAGTTCTTGCAATCTTTTCAGATAATTTTCCACTGAATCACGGCGTGCTCCAGGTCGGCCGCCGGATATGGCATCAGCCGTTTGAACGATTACCGCCTCCACTGTTTCATATGGATAATCTTCATGGTGGCTTTTCATAGCTGTAATAATACGTTCATCTGCTCCGAATTTTTGCAAAATTCGCATACCTATTTCAATATGGGTACCTTGTACTTCATGATCAAGCGCTTTACCGATGTCATGTACTAAAGCGCCCGCTTTAGCTATAGCCACATCTGCGCCCAATTCTTCGGCAATCATCCCGGCGATATGAGCCATTTCAATGGAATGCTGGAGCACATTTTGTCCATAACTTGTACGAAAATATAATCGTCCGATGATAGCTACGATGCGTGGATCAAAATTGAATATTCCACATTCATATACCGCTTGCTCACCTTTTTCTTTGATAATTTTATTTATTTCTTCTTTAGCTTTTTCTACTAATTCCTCAATCTTGGCCGGCTGGATACGTCCATCTAAAATCAGATTTTCAAGCGCCAGACGGGCGATCTGTCTTCTAATTGGATCGAATGAAGAAATGATTATTGAACCAGGAGTATCATCTACAATAAGCTCAACCCCGGAAACTCGTTCAAAGGCCCTTATATTTCGGCCTTCTTTCCCAATAACCTTGCCTTTTATTTCGTTGTTCGGGATATTTACAATGGTAGTCATTAGTTCGGAGGCAGTACTTGAGGCAAGACGCTGAATAGAAGTAGCTAAAATATCTTTTGCCCTTTTATCCAATTTTTCTTCGTTGCTATTTTCAAGTTTTTGAATTCTGATTAAAATATCTTCCTCATATTTCTTTTCGATGTCTCTCATTAATTCTTCCTTTGCTTCTCCCTCGGTTAATTTTGATACTCTTTCAAGTTCGATCCTTTTTTCTGTTTCTATACTCGTCACTTTTTCTTGAATCTTTTTTATTTCTTCTATTTTGAGTTTAATATTTTCAGTTTCTTTGTCTATCTCAACTTGTCGAGCGTCTAAAAACTCGTCTTTTTTTATAAGTCTTTTTTCTGTTTCTTTAAGTTCCTGTTCTTGTTTTTTCTCTTCCTCTTTTAACTCTGCGAGCTTTTTTTCTGCTTTATCTTTGGCTTCATCTATAATTTTTTGTGCCTCCTCTTTAGCCCCGACCAGTATTTGTTTTATATCTATCTCTATAGATTTTATTTTTCCCAGCGCGACAAGCACTCGCAAATAATATCCGATTCCCGCACCCAAAAACAGGATCCCGACCCCGATTAGAATTATCATTAATGAGCTCATAAGCCTTATGTTGGCTTATAAAAACAGGCCGCTATATTTGTAGTTTTGTTTCTGTGCAAAAGATATGAAAATTTTTCTTTAACGACAACATATATGGAATATTCCTATAAACCAATCGAAAATAAATTTGTAAAATCCAACACTTACAATATAACAAATTACATACATTTTGTCTATATGCTATATTTCTGTAAACTATATCGGCAGATTTTTAGAAATTAAGCTTTTGCAGTAGGTGCTTTTGATTTAGTTACTATTTCGTCCACAATTCCGTATTTTTTAGCCTCCTCAGCATCCATAAAGAAATCTCTTTCAACATCTTTTTCTATTTGGATTAAGAGCTTACCCGTATTTTTAGCTAAAATTTTATTTAAACTGTCTCTTGTTTTCAGAATATGTTTTGCCGTTATAGCAATATCTGTCGCCTGACCTTCAACTCCACCCAGAGGCTGATGAATCATAACTTCTGCGTTAGGTAAGATAAAACGTTTGCCTTTTTTACCGGCAGAGAGAATAAGGGCTCCGCCTGAAGCAGCCAGTCCGACACAAAAAGTGGAAACATCTGGGCGCACATGGCTCATGGTATCTACTATGGCCATGGTGGAAGTGACAGATCCACCGGGTGAATTTATATATAAATAAATGTCCTTTTTTGCGTCTTCGGATTCAAGAAAAAGAAGTTGGGCGATAATAATATTTGCCGTGTGGTCATCAATTGGCCCGCCTAAAAATATAATGCGTTCCCGCAGAAGTCTGGAATATATATCATAAGCCCTTTCCCCAAACTGTGATTTTTCTATAACGGTGGGTATTAACATGTCTTTATAATACACCTAATTTCTAGCTTTTTCAAGTTGAATTGAGTCCATTTTTTATAACTACTACCATAAAATTCTATTTTTGATTCTCCAAAAATTGGAAGACTTTTTCGTTAGTGAGAACATTCTCAACGTGGAATTTAGCGCGCTCCGGGTCAGCATCTTTATAGTGTTCCAATATTTTTGCTATTTCGAGAGCCACTTGTTCCGGATCTGCAACAATTTTTTCAAGTTCAGCGATTTTATTTAAAATAAGAGCAAATTTCGCTTTTTTTTCAGCGTCAACTCTGAATTCTTTTCTTAAATCTTCTACGGTTTTGTTCAAATGTTTCAAATAATCTCCAAATTTTAACCCCATTTGACTGATGTCAGATTCCATTCGATATAAAATTTTATCTAATTCTACTCCAATTAAAATTTCCGGGATATCAACTTTCAAATCATCGATTATTTTTTCAATTATTTTTAATCTTGTTTTTTCTTTGGCTTGATTTTCTTTTTCCAATTTTATATTTTCTTTCAATTTTTCTTTGAAGTCTTTTATATCCTTAAAAGGGCCGAGTGCTTGCACGAAAGTATCATTAAATTCAGGCAGTTCTTCCGTCAACGTGGCGGGTTGACTGTCTTTCTCAGTTAGTTCTACGCCTTCTTTAATATGTATTTTAGGAGCACGGGATTTCCTAATATCCATAATTGTATCTTCAACTTCTTTTTCCGTTACATTTACATTTTTTTCTTCATCTTTCATTTCAGAGAGCACTTTCTTGGCGATTTGCTTGTAGTCAGGAATTTGCATCTCTGGCATGATAGCGGTTTTGATTTTAAATCCCAGAGGATTCTTGCGGGCTAGTTTTGTAATAGAAATTTGAGGATGACCAATGGCATCGATTTTTTCTTTTTCTAGTATTTTGGGATAATACTCACTGAGCGCCATCTCTGCCATTTCTCCAAGGATTTGTGCCTCCGGAATATTTGAAAGCAGAACGTTTTCTGGCACTTTTCCTTTTCTAAAACCAGGCAGTTCTAATTTTTCACCGATTTTCTTTAGTGCCTTACTAAAATATGCTTCAAAGGCATCAATTTCTACTTCTCCTTCAATTTCCAATTCGCTTTTCGGCAGTTTTTTTATGTTTATCTTAAGCATACGATTATATTATATTTATCAGTGTTTTTTGTCAAAAAAATAAAAATCCAGTTTTATAACTGGATTTTTATTTTTGGAATTTTTTATTGTACACTCTCTATGGCGCTGGCGCCAAGATCTATATCTGCTCCGTTGATGTCATTGTCCAATACATCTAATTCTTCCGCATCAGCGTCTGTCGGTGCGGCGGTTTCCGTTTGAGCATTTTTTTCTTCCAATGCCTTTTGTACTTTAGACTGCCAAATATATATTCCACCGACTATCAGAATGATGATAATGATTATTGACCCTATAAGCGCTCCGTTTGATTTTTTTTCTGGTTCCATATTATTCTCCATATTTTTATTGTTATTATCTAATAATCAATTAATTAGTTGTTTCGTTTTCTGTTTCATTTGTCTCCGTGGTTTCAGATTTCATCGCTTCTCTTTTAGCTTTTACAGCATCCCTTAATGATTTGATTGCATCTTTGAGCGCATTACGAGCATCCTTAATGAGCACTTGTGTCTCGTCTCTCAATGTTTTTAATTTTGTTTTATTTTCCGCTGAGATTTCGTTCGTGGATACCGCGAGCAATGCATTTATTTCTATAATTTTTGCTTTGGCTGCATCTAACTTTGTTTCCGCTTCCGCTGTCAGACTTTCTGCCTCTATGGTGTCTACCCCTTTCGCTTCAAGTTTGATTATCTGAGCACTAACTTTCTCTTTCAATAAATTAAGCCTTGCTATCACATTATCAAACACCCTCAATGCATTTTCTCGTCCAATTATTCTATTTTCTTTTATTTGAGCTTTAACTTTGTCTTTTTCTTCCTTTATGCTTTCTCTTAAGTTCTGCATCTTTTGTTTTAGTTCTTCTCTTTTTATCTCTATCTCGGTTTTAATCTCTTCACGTTTTAATTTTATTTCTTCTCTCTTTTTTTCTATTTCTTCTTTAACTTCTTCTCTTTTAGCCCCCAGTGCCTCTCGAGCTGCTTCTCTCTTGGCTTTTAACTCTTTCATTTTTGATTCAAACTCCGCTCGGCGAATTTTTATTTGTTCAGATACCGAAGAACCACTGCCAGAATTTGAGGTGGAACCTGTTTCTTCCGCTTTTGCTGAGTTGATGTCCACTATAGTTAGCATCATCAAAACTAAAAATAAACTTAAATATTTTTTCATATTTCTTTATATTAAATTAATAATCAGACCCTAGTTAGATTATAGCATAAAAGCCACTAACAATAACGCAACAATATTTAGAATTTTTATCATTGGGTTAATGGCAGGACCGGCTGTATCTTTGTATGGATCACCGACAGTATCACCAGTGATAGCTGCTTTGTGAGCATCACTTCCCTTACCCCCCAAATTTCCTTCCTCAATATATTTTTTTGCATTATCCCAAGCGCCTCCGCCAGAGGTCATAGATATTGCCACGAAAAGTCCAGTGACAATAGAACCGACCAGAAGTCCACCCAAGGCAACCGGTCCAAGCAATAAACCAACCAATATTGGCGCAATTACTGGAATAAGAGCTGGTAAAATCATTTGTTTAATAGCGCTGGCCGTGACAAGATCTACACATTTTCCGTATTCTGGTTTTGCTATACCTTCCATTATTCCTTTTATTTCTCTAAATTGTCGGCGTACTTCTTCCACGACTTTTCCTGCCGTTTTGCCTACCGCTTCCATGCATAGAGCACCAAAATAATAAGGCAAAAGTCCACCCAGGAAAAGTCCGGCTATAAGTTTTGGATCTTCAATAGTGAAATTTAAATTTATTCCGGCATTTGAAAATTCTTGAGTGTAAGAAGCAAACAAAACTAAAGCAGCAAGACCAGCCGAACCGATAGCATAACCTTTGGTGACAGCTTTGGTTGTATTACCTACTGAATCAAGAGCATCTGTAACGACACGCACTTCTTTGTCCATTCCTGACATTTCGGCTATTCCTCCGGCGTTGTCAGTTATTGGTCCATAAGAATCAATTGCCACGATAATACCTGCCATGGAAAGCATACTCATAACAGCGATAGCTATACCATAAAGTCCAGCGAAATTATATGAAAGTAAAATTCCAGCCACAATAACAATAAGAGGCCAGGCAGTCGATTTCATTGAAATAGCTAACCCTTGAATAATATTTGTACCATGACCTGAAAGGGAAGCCTCGGCAATTGATTTAACCGGGGAGTATTTTGAAGAAGTAAAATATTCGGTGATTACTACAAGCAAAGCGGTTATAACAAGCCCCACAAGAGAAGCGAAGAAAAGATTTAGAATGCTGTAAACTCCATTTTCTCCCATAAGTATTTTTGTAATCGGATAAAAAAGAATGGCTGAAATAATTCCTGTGGCTATCAATCCTTTATAAAGGGCGTTCATAATTTTTGGAGACCCGCCTGCCTGGGCAGGTTTTCCCAAGCGTACAAAAAAAGTTCCTGCGATTGAAGCGAGAGCTGCAACACCACCCAAGGCAAGAGGATAAATTAGAGCATTTGGCAATCCGGGAAAAATAAAAGAACCCAAAAGCATTACGGCTATAGAAGTAACAGCGTAAGTTTCAAAAAGGTCAGCGGCCATTCCGGCGCAATCCCCGATATTATCCCCGACATTATCGGCGATGACGGCTGGATTCCTCGGGTCGTCCTCAGGAATACCAGCTTCTAATTTTCCGACTAAGTCAGCTCCAACATCAGCAGCTTTGGTAAAGATACCTCCGCCTAAGCGGGCGAATATTGATATTAGAGATCCTCCAAAACCAAAACCAACCAGAGCTTTTACATCATTAGTTATTACAAAGAAAAGAGCTACTCCTAAAAGGGCAAGTCCGATAACCAGAAGCCCTGTGACTGTTCCACCTTTAAAAGCGATAGACAACGCTTCTTTCAAGCCGCTCTTGGCGGCTTCGGCTGTGCGTATGTTTGCCCGAACAGAAACATTCATCCCGATATAACCAGCTAGAGAAGAAAGTATTGCTCCGAAAATAAAACCAATGGCTAAAGTAAATCCTAATCCAACCCAGAGAATAAGGAAAAGCACGATTGCAATAATACCGATTGTTTTATATTGCCTATTTAAATATGCTTTTGCTCCTTCAGCTATGGCGGCTGCGATAGATTTCATTTTTTCAGTGCCTTCACTCTTTTTTGATATTATTTTGGCAAGCGACAAGCCATAAACTATTGTTACAATGGAACTGATAATTGCAAACAATAAAAACTGATTCATAAATAATTTTCTTGAGCGAAAGCGATTAGAAAATTTTTACCCTGTTAAATGAAATATTTTATATTTCAAATTTTGCTTTGCAAAATTTATTTAACAGGGTTTTTAAAATATACTCGCTACACTCATTATTTTAATAAATAATAATTTTATTCTTCTTCTTTTACTTCCACTTTTTCTCCGTCAGTAGAAGTTATTTCTTTAGTATTACCCTTAATATCTATTCTCCAACCAGTAAGTTTAGCAGCCAGACGCACGTTTTGTCCACCTTTACCGATAGCCAGAGAAAGCTGGTCGTTGGCGACCTCTATTGTAGCCTTATGTTCTTTTTCGTCCATTTCTATTGAAATAATTTTCGCTGGGGAAAGGGAATTTGAAACAAACTGTTTTGGATCTTCTGACCAAGGAATTATATCAATCTTTTCACCTAAAAGCTCCTGAGTAATAGTATTTACTCGAGTGCCTTTTTGTCCAACACATGAACCGACTGGATCAATATGTTCATCATTTGAATGCACTGCTATTTTAGAACGAGCACCTGCTTCTCGGGCAATAGATTTTATTTCTACGGTTCCGTTTTCTACTTCTGGTGCTTCAATAGCAAAAAGTTTTTCTATAAATTTGGGATGGGTACGAGAAAGACGGAGGTTTATACCTCTTTGAGTATCTTCCACTGAATATAAATAAGCTCGCACCCGTTGTCCTCTTTGAAAAAATTCTCCCGGAATCTGTTCTTCAGCAGGCAATATTCCAGTAGCGCGATTGAAATCAACATAAACATTTCCCCTTTCTATTTTCTGCACTATGCCTACCACTATCTCTTTTTCTTTTGTTTCATACTCATTTATTATAGAAGTTCGTTCAGCTTCACGAATTCTTTGAATGATAACTTGTTTGGCTGTTTGAGCTGCGATGCGTCCGTAGTCTTCTTTTGACTCAAGTGGAAAAATAACTTCGTCATTTAACTCTACGTCCTTTTTTATTTTTTTTGCATCTTCTAGCATTATGTGATGTTCTCCATTAAAACGTACTCGTTCATCACTGTCATCTTTTACAGAATACTCTTCTTCTTTTCCTGCTTGCGCAGGCAGGTCATTTCCTTCCTCTATCTTTGCAATAGAATCATCAACCACTATTTTAATTTGAAAGAAGTCTGTTTTGCCAGTTTCCAAATCAAACTTAGCGCGAATAATTTGTCCCTTTTTGCCATAATCTTTTTTATAAGCGGCAGCCATAGCTTGTTCTATGGCGTCCAGTATTTTTTCTTTTGGGATTTTTTTCTCTTCTTCCAGTTGTTCCAATGCCGATTTGAATGTTTTTATGTCTAACATGACTATTTAAAATGAACAGAGCGATTATTTAAATTGTCACCCTGTTAAATAAAATCCTTCGGATTTTAGCTTTTGTTTATAAAAAGCTATTTAACAGGGTTAATAAAATTATATTCACTTCGTTCATTAATTTTTAATTAAAAAGCCCTGTTGCGACAGGACTTATACGATATATAGAATAGCACAAGATGTATTTGAATGCAACTCCTTATAAAATTAAATAGGGTCTTAAAATATTATTTTAAGACCCCCGATATTGAAACCAGAAAAAGAACTAAAAAGAACGAATTACTAATACACTACTAGTATATTCCTTAAAGGAGTTACAAATTAATCCGTTGCTTTCCGGTTTAAGATTAAATATAACTGTCAAAGCAAACCTTTTATCCCATGAAGTTTCCTCATAAGACCAATAAAAACTTCCTTCTAATCCCAGTTCAATTTTTTTAGAATACATTAGAAGAAGTTCATTAATAGAAGGCAATCTTCCTCCTTTTTCAGATGCATTTTTTTTTGCATCTTCCCAATTTTTTAAATCAGGCAACTCTTCAAAGACCAACCCATGCTGACCAGAAGAATCAATTGAGAAAATGATTCCATTCTTATAATAACTCCCGATTGATATTGGGGTTACCGTTGCCGTAACCTCTTCCGTGACGGTTTTTCCGTCAATTCCAGTACAGATTATTCCATAAGTGGTGGTAGTGGTTGGAATAACCTTAACACTACCGAACCCAAGATTATTGGTATTGAAATTTACTCCTTTTGTTTTTATAACGTTTTTTGTATCCCAAGTTAAAGTAACTTGGGTTCCCAAAACTACAAGAGAAGGTGTAACTTCAAATTTTTCAATCTTTGGTACTGGCGCAACATCAATAGTGACTACAACAGAATCAATCGCTCTGCCTCCTGGACCTGTTAAGGTAATTATAAAAGTTTTTATGGCAGTGATATTCCTTATTGTCTCAGTACCAGATAAACTTTTGTCGCCAGACCAATCACCACTGGCAACACAAGTTGTTGCATAAAAGGATGACCAATCCAAGGTTGTAGTTCCGTTGTATGGAACAAACATGACACTAGCGTGAATTTTAACCTCTGGAAGGTTGGCTATTGGATCCGTAGGCGATTCACATCCTAATCCTATTAATCCTAATAACAGGATTAATGATACGAAAAAATTTTTCAATTTTTTCATTTATTCCTCCTATTTAATTTACGATGAATTATTTACCTAAAATATACCATATTTGAGCTATTTATCAATTGTCAAGGAGAGAAAAGCTCTAAAAAATGTAATATTTTCATAAGTTATTAACAGTTTTATGCACCTTTATTTTTTTATTAGGTATAATAAATGAATTATTAATATTTGAGGTAAAAGAATCTGAAAATAAAATATTATGTATAAAAGAATATTTCTCTTTGTGTCGGTATTATCAATAATCGGATGGTTATTCATCCCCAGTCTCTCATATACAGCAGGCATTGCCTCTTTTAGTGTTTCGCCGACATCATTATTAGAAATAGTGCCTGAATCAAACGGGCTTTTTACTTTGACTGGCGCTGGATTTATTTCAAACTTAGAATCTATTGATCTGACATATAATACATCTTCGTCATCAGGAACGATTGCCTTTCGCCAAACACCTAGCGGAAGTAATTATTCAAGTATTTCATTAACTAAAACCTCTCCAACAGCGTATTTGTTCGTCGGGCAAGGCGGACTTAACTATGGCATTGTTTATACAATTAGTATCAATGGGAAAATATATAATGCAAACGATGTGTTGGTTGGCAATTCTTCACAAAGCGTTACATTTTCTTTTAAATATCCCTTCACTATTTCTACAGACAAGAGTTCATTGATTCTTAATGCGAATTCAAGCGGGTATGTAGATGTCACGGTTACTCGTGCTAATAGTTTTGTCCCCGCATTAACCATAGATGATATTACGGTGGTGGGCATAACAGTTTCAAATCCCTCAAATCTTACTTATTCCAAAAGTCTCACATCTTCATCTGGTCTTGTTCAGAGTTTTAGAGTAACGTTTTCAACAGGGAAAAATACAGGTGCCCAGAATTACGATGCTGAAATACAAGCATCAAAACTCAATTCGACGAGGGGAAGAGATGTTTTTATTACAGTAAATAAAGGTTCTGGACCTGTTGTTACTTTGAGCCTTAATCCAAACTCTGGAGTAGTGAATGTAGGAGGAGAAACTTCTACTGCCATTGTAGCTCCATCAGGTTCATATTTAGCAAATTTTCTAGGTGAATATGGATGTGTTAGATATGGTGGACAAGGTACTGCTTCTCAAGGTTTAGGTTGTATGGCGTATTTTGATAATCCTTCTTCAGCTTCTATAAGTCCTTCAGGAGGCAATTTCACAATCAGTAAAGGAAGTGGAACATATCCCACATATGTTTTAATTAAAGCAAATAATAATGGTGCAACTTCAGGCATATACACATTTCAAATACCATATGTAATAGGTACTTGGAGTACAGGATCAGCTCCATATATTGTAGGAAGTGGAACAGCTTCTTTTGCATTAACTGTTAATAATACTTTGACAATAAATCCTTCTTCTCTTAGCCGTACGCTGGTTAATTTTTCCCCTTGGCAACCATTTCCTTATGCTATTCAAGCGGATGTTTTATATGACGAAGTAAGCATAGTAAATAAATTAGATATATCAAATGTTAGCGCTAAACTTACTACAGGAGTAATTTCTTCTCCAGTTTCACTAGCTATAAATAAAGGTGGAACACAAAATGATAACAGTGGTCCAAGTCGTTTGTATATAGGTGGTTTTGTTGATTCTTTCAAGTCCAATATGAATTCTACGCAGGCTACTGGAACATTATCTATAAACTATTACAAAGGATTATCAGTCACTGCTCCGATAACTATAAATTGCCCTAGCTGTACTCCTTCTGTGGATTTAACTGCTAATGGTTTAGACAATGTCTCAATTCCTTTTGGTAGTTCTCCTTTGTTAAAGTGGTCTTCAACTTATGTAGGTTCTTGTTCGGCTTCATGGACAAATAGCACGGCAACTAACAATAGTGTCGGTGTTGCTCCAGCCATACCACCAGTTGGAACTCATACTTTTCGAATAGAATGCACAAACAGTATGGGAGCTAAAGTATATGATACTGTGACAGTTACAGTAACTCCACCACCTATAATGTCCGGCACTCTCACTCCCGCCTCAACTTCTTGTGTTATTGATTCTGATAAAAGTAGTTGCACCATAAATTTTTCTTGGAACACCACAAATCCTATAGGCACTTCTGCTGTTACTAGCCCTACTAATAACAATGGATTTCCTAAAGGAAATACTACTGTAGCAACTGGAAATTCAGGCACCAATGTTCCTTTTACTGTTCCATACAATACTAGAACATTTTATCTTTATAATAATAGTGATTCTCTTGTTCCTACTTCTGAGTCTCCAAATGGTTCTGGTGTTCCTGTTACTTCAGACTGCGATACAAAAACAGATAAATGGGATGGTATTAAATGCGCACCAATTGTCAACGGTGGCTGGAGTGCTTGGAGTGCTTGTAATGTGACAGCTTGTGGAAGTAAAGGAACACAAACTCGTACTTGTACTGAACCAGCTCCGGCAAATGGAGGAAAGGATTGTAGTTCACTTGATGGTGGTAATTCTTCACAACTTTGTAGTACACCAGCATGTCCTAATATGTCCGGCACTCTCACTCCGACTGCCACTTCTTGTCTTATTGCTACCGGGGAAAGTAGTTGTAGTGTAAATTCTTCTTGGAGCATAACCAATCCCGAAGGAAATCAAACTAACATCACAGCCAGTGGAATGTCGGATATAAATTTGATTGGAAAATCAGGCACCCAATCTTTAACCGTTCCATATTCTGGCAGAACATTTTATCTTTACAATAACAATAAATCACTTGTTCCTACTTCTGAATCTCCAAAGGGTTCTGGCGTTATGGTCAAGGCCAATTGTGATTTAGATGTTGATAGCTGGAATGGTCAAAAATGTATATCAGGGAAAAGTGGTCCAATGTCCGGCACTCTCACTCCCACTGCCGCCACTTGTGTCATT
>LBRM01000013.1 GCA_000991415.1 Candidatus Nomurabacteria bacterium GW2011_GWA1_36_15
TTTGATACTTTTTACTACCCGTATCGGAGCAGCTACTATAGAAGTTATGAATGAAAGCTATTTTTTCAAAATTGTAAAAGAAGAATATGCTAATGAAATAAGTTTCTTCCGTAATGCTCCATCTATTTCTTATATAATTGCTCCCCTTTTGGCCGTTTCTATTCTTTTTCTCATTCCCTCTTTTAAATATCTTTTCTTTGTCTTAAGTGCAGTATTACTTGTCGGGTTTTTCAATGTCTTAAGACTTAGAGATGTGAAATAAAATCATGTCGGTTTATTTCTTCAAAAAAGTAAATTTATTTTTAGCACGGAGCAGATGATTTTTATATATTCCTTTTTTGAAAGGTTTTAGACGTACAATTTTTACCAAAATACCTTTATTTTTTAAGTCTCTTTTAAGATTTTTAACATAAACTTTTTGATCATAACCAAGAGCAATAATATCAGGATTTTCTTTTACAATATGCGGAATATGGTTTTTTATGCCAGAAAGGACTACTTTATCGGCCAATTTGCATTTTTTTAGTAAAATCATCCTTTTTTTCTCACTCAAAAATGGGGGCTTCCTTTTTATTTTAATTACATTTTTATCCCGCGCAATTGAAACAATTAGAAAAGAATCCGCAGCCACTTTTCTGGCTTGCCAGAAAAAATTAAGGTGTCCTTTATGCAATCCATCAAAAGTTCCAAAAACCATTATTTTTGTCCGCCTCCGGTGAATTATCTTTTCCACAGTTTTTTTTGACATCCTTAAGGGTAAGTATATACTAAAAGAGTTCATTTAAAAATTATAAAAAATGATTGGGGAAACTGGTTAGATTCCAGTACAGTGCCGCTACGGTAAGTCCCGAACACCAACAGGTGAAGGGAACAAGTCCGACTACCAATTATTTCGTTTATTCCATACTAAGTTTTGTTTTAGTACTGGAACTTTTCCCGAGCAGGATAATCCTTCTTCCTTTTGAAGACTCAAAATTCTGCTCGACAGAGTTTTTTTGTTTTTATGGATAAAAATAACAAAAAAATAATATGGTTCGGTTTTGTTGTTTCGCTTTTTTTCTTTTTGATTTTTGTTTTTACAAAAGATATTGGCCAAGATACAAGCTCTATTTCTTCCTCTTCGCCTGCCACTACCCAAAAAGAAGAAAGAACCGAGGCATTTCTGGAGATTGAAGGAAAAAAATTGGGAATGAAGATAGAGGAGAAAGAAAGTGTTTATGATTTCATGTTCAAGTTAAAAAAAGAAGGGAAAATAGATTTCAAAGATAAAACTTATTCTGGAATGGGAAAATTAATCGAGGAAATAAACGGAATAAGTAATGGAGATAAATATTGGATTTATTATGTAAATGGACAAAAAGCAAATATTGGAATTTCTAATTACAAAATAAAAGCAGGAGATGTCGTATCCTGGAAATACGAGAAAAACACTAACTAAAAAATACCATAATATGAGAAATATAAAGAAAATTTTACAAACTCTTTTCATTTTAGCTTTATTCTTAACGGGTACGGGAAATGTGGTATATGCCGACATAAGCTTGACCATTAGGGATGGAAATACCAAAATATTTGAAGGAGCAGTGCCTCTACAAGCGACAGGAACGATTGATTTGAACGACAATACCGGCACATCTCATTCCATAGATGCGCAAAGCGTACTTTCTCTTATAAATGATGCCGATATACTAAGCGCAGATTTCAGTATTTCTGATTTAGAATATTATTCTTCTTTCGGATCATTGTATTTAAAATGCATTACCGGAACAATCATGGGTGAAAAATGCGACAATTGGCAATATACGGTAAATAACACTTATCCGGGCATAGGTATGGATCAAAAAGTTTTATCCGATGGAGAAAATGTATATCTGTATTTCGGACCGCAATATAAAATAACACTTAACTCAAATTCTATCACTATCTCAGATACCCTCACTGCTACAGCACAAGAATATGATTATCAAAATGACGCTTGGATAATGAGGACTGGCGTGACAGTAGGATTGACTCAGCCTAATCCAGAGAACCCATGGACACCTACTGAAATACAGACAGCCGCAGTGGATGCAAACAGTGAAGCAAATTTTTCATCTATTCCGGAAGGATCTTATAATGTAGGCATTAAAGAAGATTTCTATTTTCCAACAGAGACCTTGACGGTAACAGCTGCTCCTGCCTCAGATACAGGTTCTTCGTCTTCTTCAAGCAGTTCTGGTAGCAGAAAAAATAAAAACACAGGAAGTGTGCTCGGCATTGAGACAAAAGTAAAATTTGATTTGGAAAAAGCTTTCGAATCTATAATTTTACAACAAAAAGAGAACGGATCTTTTGGTGAAAATTTATATACCGACTGGACGGCTATAGCCTTAGCGGGAGGAAATTATCAAAATCAAACAATAAAATTAATTAAATATTTTACAGAATCAAAATTCGAAGATGGGCATTTAACGGATTATGAAAGACATGCCATGGCATTAATGGCTCTCGGACTGAATCCGTATAATACAAATAATGAAAATTATATAAAAAAAATAACTGATAGTTTTGACGGCAAACAATTTGGCGATACAAATCAAGACAATGATGATATTTTTGCTTTAATTATTTTGCAAAATGCCGGATTTACACAAAGTGACAAAATAATAGCCGATGATATATCTTTTATCTTAAACCGACAGAAAGAAAACGGATCTTGGGATGAAAATATAGATATGACGGGCGCTGGTATGCAAGCTATTGCTTTTTTCAATCAAAATGAGTGGGTGGCAAATGCACTAGTAAAAGCAAGAGAGTTTTTAAAGCAAAATCAAAAAAATGACGGCGGATGGGGAAACGTTTCTTCCACCGCTTGGGCAATAGGAGGCATCTGGGCACTATCCGAAAAACCCGAAAATTGGATTAAGAATGACAATACTCCGCTTGATTATCTGGCAATAAATCAAGACACTGATGGTGGAATAAAAAATTTACCCGCCGGAGAGGAGGGCGAATCCTTACAAAACAAAATTTGGGAAACTGCTTATGCTATAACAGCATTATCTGGCAAAACTTGGAATCAAATAATGCAAAAATTTGAGAAATTGGAAGAAGAATCAATTTCACCTCCAATAGAGAAAAAAATGCCAACAAAAATAACAGCAAAAGAAGCTACCCCAAAAAAACAAAAAATAAATTCAGAGAATCTACCGTCTCAAAATACAGCTACAGTAATAAATGCTATCACCGAAAATAAGGAAGAAATATTACCAATAAAAAAAGGCTGGTTTAGAAATCTTTTAGAAAAAATCTTTAATATTTTTTAAACTGCACAATTTCACCGGCTTTTATTTCTATTTTTTCCGCTTTTCTGAGATTCTTTGAAACAATTTTGGGTATAATATTGTAATGTTTTATTTTATCTAAGGCTTTATCTATCTGCCAAAGATCATCGTCTGCTACTACCCAACTTCTACCAAATATATTCAAATTAAGTGGTCTAGAGTATCGGCGTAAAGTTTTTTTGCCGTTTTTGTTTAAAAAATATTCATGAAAATAAGACATTATCAATTCATGTATATTTTTATAAACCGGTTCCCGATATCGCAATACTGCATGATTAGTTTTAGATAATGCGCCCCATAGACCATATTGTTTAAATGGAGAAATAACATGATCAAAATCATCTTTGGTAGTTTGAAGATGAAGTATTAATGGCAAAAAACCGTGAAGTGATAAAATATACGCTCCCAATAATGCTCCTTCCATGCAATGCGCGTTTCTTTTTCTTAAAATCATGATTGGCGATTTTAGAGTTTCTCCTTTTTCTTCAAAATTAAATTTCAAAGCATTTAAAAAATCCTGTATTTTTGCAGGTGTGTCTAATTTTTGCATTAGGGTTATTTCTTTTCTGGTAAATTTCAACATATCTTTATTATATTACAAAGATTAAACTTCTATAAATCTTATTTTCTGAGGTATTTCTTACGAATATTTTCCGGAAATTTTTCTATCGCGTAACGAAGCATGGTACGAGGCATTTGGGAAATATTAGCATCAAGAAATTTACGTAATTCTTTTATGTTTTTCTTTCCTACTTCACGAAGCATCCAGCCTGTGGCTTTGTGAATAAGATCGTGTTTGTGGTTAATAAATATCTTAGCAATTTTTGTAGTCCATTTTATTTTTCCTTTTTTTATGAAGGCAAGGGTGGATATTATAGCTATCCTTTGCTCCCATAGGTTCCTAGAATGAGCAAGTTTAAATAAAATTTTTTTATTTTTTTTACCTAAAAGAAAATCACCAAGTATATAATGTGCGGACAAATCTACTAAATCCCAATTATTTATGCATTTAGTGTTTTTCAAATAAAAATCAACAATTTCTTTTTTCCCTTTTAATTTTGCTTCTTTATATCTAAATACTAATATAAGAATACCAATCAAACGAACTTCATGAATTTTATTTTTTAATAATGAAAGTATCTTTGCTTTTGATATATTTTTATATTTCAGGGCAATTTTACGAGAGATAGGCACTGTTAATCCTAAAAACACATCTCCCTCCCCATATTGTCCACTTCCTGTTTTGAAAAATTTAGAGAGTATCTTAGATTTATTTTTATTTCTATATAAATAGATTTCTTTCAAGATTATTTTAATCATCGGGTCTATTTAAATTATATTAAAACATAAAAAAATCCTCAATTCAATGTTGCGGATTTTTTTATTATTTTTTCTTTGCTTTTTTTGGTTTTTTAGCCTCTTTTTTATATGTCATTCCCTTTGCCATAAAAATGTAAATATTATGCTAATAATCTTTATACTCTTTGGATTAATTAATTTTAAATACCAAAATTATCTAAAGAATTTGTATAATTACTCAAAAATGATGGTATAACAAAAGCTAGTCCTATCATTGGCAAGACAACTCCCAAAATCGTAATCCAAATTATTATTAAAAAATATTTTCTAGTTTTTTCCACTGACTTATAAATTGCATCGATTTTTAATCCCTGTTCTTCTATTTTTTTATTTAATTCTTCATCCATCTTATTATTATACTCTATCTTTCTTATAAAAACGAACCACCGATAAAAGAGTTATCAGGGCAAGAAACATTGTCAGAGAAAACATCGGAATAGAAATATATCCGCCAATTTCATTTACACCGGAAAAAAGCAACGGAAATGCATAATGCGCCACTTTTTTATCTTCCTTTAAATAAGCCATGCCAAAAAGCACAACCTGGGGAAATAAAAAGATTCTTTGTAACCAACATAGAAAACATGCAGCATAACCCAATATTTCGGAATAAAAGAGCGAAAGAGCGGTAGAAAAAAAAGAAATGATAAATCCGATAAATAAAAAATGTTTTAAAACAAAAGAAAAAAATTCATTCTTGAATTTATTTTTATCGGAAACCAGAAAAAGAAGAACTAGCGAAAAAACGCATAGAAACTGCAAGACAATAGCGAATATACCAAGGGTCAAATTAAAATAATGTACGTATTCTGCCATAATTATTGGGGTAACAAACAAGAAGTTTTTTCAGCCAGTTGTGCCAGCGGGACTTCTCCCGTCAAACGGGTACCATCAGAAAATTCCCAAGTCGGATAACTGGAAATTTTTTTATTCGTGCATTCTTGTGTTTGGGTAGAACCGTCGGGAACAGAACATTCAACATAAGGCAAAAACTTAACAGATGAACCAAACATTTCTTTTTGAGCCTGACAATGTTGGCACCAAAAAGCTCCATAAAAAACTGCACCCTTCTCCTTTAAACATTGGGCAAAAGTATCATATTTGCTGGGACCAGCTGGTACGCTAAGAGAGCGCAACAGCACAGCCGCTATGGTCCCCAATATCAAAATACCAATTATTAGAAAAAAAATATTTTTATTAGACATTAGACATATGTATTATATATTAACATATTAAATAAATTTCGGCACAAAAATAATAAATCCAATAATCATTGCAGTAAAGATAGATAATAATACAGCTGTCGCTGCCACATCTTTGGTATCACGGGCAAAAGGATGATATTCCGGAGAAGTTAAATCTATATCTATTTCTATGGCTGTATTAAATATTTCCGAAACTATTACAAAACCGATAGAAAAAATTAAAGCAATCCACTCAAAACTTGAAACCCTAAAATAAAACCCTAAAAATATCACCGCTAAGGCACTAAATATAAGTACGTATAAATGTCTAGAGGTCTTATAAAAAATATATATTCCCCTAAACGCATTTAAGAATCTATCTCTGACCTTGACTTTATGCCAAGCTTGTATTTCTTTTTTGGAATCCATCCCAGTACTAAAATTTTATTTACTAATGTTTATCATTATAACACATAATCAAAAATTTAGTACGGGATAAATATTTTATTCTACCTTTAGGGTGCCAAACATTCCCATGGCTCGATGAGTACCGACTGAACAATAATATTCAAAACTACCAACCTTATCTGCTGTAAATTCCAACACCTCCTCTGCAGGAGATTTTAATTGTTTGGTAGCAACACCATATTCATCTATTTTAAAATCGTGAAATCCATCAATATTTTTGAGGGTTATTTTTACTTTATCTCCTTTCTTGACCATTATAGAACTTGGAGTGAAAGAAAAATTCTGACCGGAAATAGTAAACTCTCTGACCTCAGCGATTGTTGTTTCTTCTTCAGAAACCAACCCTGTTTCCTCGCTTTCTTTACTAACATCATTTATTACGGCAGGTGCTTCCAACTTACTGCCCTTACCAGTAAAAAACAAAACCCCCAATACTACCAGAATCAAAACAATCACAATCGTATATGTTTTTTTCATCTTATTTTTAAAAATTTATATCTATAATAATATTATTATTTATTCGACATTAAAAGATTTTAATCTTTTTCGCGGAAAAGGTCAATAAACAAAAAGGTGTGCTTGGTGCTTTTTTCCAACAAATTGAATAAGATGGCAATGGTAAATAATAAAATGGCGAGACTGGTGCTGAAAAATGATACAAATATAGCCACAACTGCCGCGCCGACAGGAAACAATATCCGCATGTTGGCGTGTTCGTTTTCTACTTTGGTAAATGAAGCATTTTCAATGGTTTTAGAGTTAATAACATATTGACGCATTATAAATAGAGAAATTCCAATTAAAATAATATTCAAGGCAAAAAAGATTATAGCTGTTTTGGAATAACTATATTTACCAAGAAAATGCGATGAGAATGGAACAAGGGCTACAAAGAAAAAAAAGATTGCATTTAAATTAGAAAAACGCGTATCAATGTTTTTGGCAAGTATTGATTCTATAAAATGATGTGATCTCCAATAGGTAAAAAGGAGTGAAAAACTCAAAAGATAACTCAAAAAGACAGGAGAAAGATCTAGTAATGATTTTAAAAGATTTTGTTCACTAGCTACTCCAACATATTCCGGTATACGTATTTCAAAAACCAAAATAGTCATAACTATGGCAAATATGCCATCAGCTAACTGATCTAATCGTGCTTGTTTCATATTACAGATTATATCATAAATCAATTAACAGGCAATTCACAACCACTTATTTGTGATAATCTTTCTAAGCCTTGTTCCCCTATATATTTTCCTCCGTTTTCATCTAGCCAAGTCGGATAACTTTCTATCCCTTTTTCAAGACATAAATTCGGATTTTCCGTACATTCAACATAAGGCACATATTTGAAAGAATCTCCGAAACGCGCTTTTTCAGCCTTACAATGAGAACACCAAATAGTGCCATACATGGTTAAATTTTTTGAGGCAAGACATTTGGCAAAGGTATCATATTTAGAAGAAGGAACTGTCGGCTCCCCTGGTTGGAATATTATAGTTGCAATTGTTCCCAAAATTAAAAGACCAATTATCAAAAAGAAAATATTTTTATTAGTCATAAATATTACTCCTTACAACAATCAACTAACTTAGCCATAATATCGTCAAAGGACATAGGTTTTTCTTTTTCTAAACTATTTTTAACATCTGGTATATTAATAATTTTTAATCTAAGTCCAAAAAATAAATTATAAACTTTATAAGCAAAACTAAACATCTGTTTTGCCTCTTCTATTTTACCATCTCCTTGTAGTTTGGTGCCAACTTCCATCAAGCGCATAGTTGTGCCGAGTAAATGTTTAGAGATGCACCAACTCTCGCCTTCAGTCTTGTCTATCATTCGGGCCAGAAGTATCTTTCTCATTTCTCTTACTTCTTTTAGCATATCGTAATATTCATCTTTCTTCGTTTTTGCTCCAGAAAAAAAGAAATGTTCTTCTAGACTTATTAAATTCATAACAGCAATACTCAAATCTTCATCAGTAGATAAATCAACACCTCTGTTCTCTTTTAAAGACATTACTTTTTTTTGAAGTTCTTCAAAACTCATTAATTTTAGATCAGTCATAATATTTTATACATTAATTTATAATGAAAATATAATAATACCAAAAGTCATAAGAACAAGAAGTAATATTACGCGAGTCTTTTTTGTTTCTAATCTGCGCAATTTATCTATCTTCTCTATCATAATCTTGTTCGTAGCAAATGCAAGTATCAGGATAAGAGGTAATACAAAAACTATATTATATACAATCAAATACCAAAAACCCTTCCAAAAAGTAGTGTAATCATGTAGTAAAGTCAAAACAAAAAGATAAGGCCCACCGGTACATGGAAATTCAAATAAAGCGACAAGCGACCCCAAAATAAAAAAAGCTGGTATAGAACCTCTGCTTATCACTTTGGCAAGAGTTGAATGCGTACTTTCCGGGATTTTCAGTTTAATGGGAAAATTCGGGTAAAATTCGTTTATTAAGCCAATTATACTATAAAGTAATAATATGGAGGCCCCTATTTTCGCCATCATATTCGGAACATTTAAAAAATTAAGGGCTTGCAGAGCTCCTAAACCTATTAAAGTGTAAACGATGGCAATGGCTAAAATATATACACTTCCCGACAATAAAACAAATTTTCTGTTTTTCCCGAGACTAAATAAAAAAGTAATAGTTAAAAATAAAACAGAGATAGCACAAGGATTAATACTATCTATGAGTGCAGAAATAGCGATGACCGGCAAAAATCCATGCACACTGGTAGTTAAATAATTTGTGAACATTGTGAATATAATATCATAAAAATCACAAAAAACCACTAAAATTAAAAAATTTAAAGAGTCGTGGGTCCCCTGTCCTTATGACTCCGAGGGCGAAGGCTAAAAAAATTTTTGAATTTTAGTGATTTCTTTTATTGATACTGAATATAAATAGGTTGAGGATTTAATTTACAAGGACATTAAACGAATAGCAAATGGAGAAAAATAATCTAAGAGTTGATTTTTATCAAGTTCAAACTTTTTTTGACTTAAATTTTTAATAATTGATTTTAATATCTCAAGTTCACCTGTTCTACCTTTCATTTCTGGAAATTCTTTAATTTTTTTAATTATATTTTCCGCACGAAATATTGAATCTCGCATTTTTTGAAAATCTTTTTTTTCATACTCTAAAAGAGCATGAGATATTTCACTTCCTAAGTTAGCCATATAAAAAAGTGGTGTCCTATTAGTATTCATAATAAATATTTCAATATGATGGTTTTCATTTTATCACGTAAAGAAACATCTTGCACTTCCATTGTTCTATTGTTTTGTCTGGGACGAATATTTATAAGTGAAATATATTCAATCCGTTCACTTTCTTTTTTATCAAAATACCAATTAAAACCCCAAATATTTTGTTGTTTAGATCCATTCTCAATAAGCATAACATTCGCGTCCATATGATATTCTCCACCCATAGCTATAATTCCACGTTCAATATCCACTACACCTTTTACCATATCACCATAAAAATCTTTAGCAATTTCACGAAGTTCAGATTCTGTTATTTTTTTACCTATTATTTTTATATTCATATATATATAATTATAACATTTTACTGATACTGAATATAAATAGGCTGAGGATTTAGTTTTAATAAGTCGTTCGGAATCATTAAGGTAGTTCCTTTTTCTAGAACATCATTTTTGTAAAATAACTTAAAACCGGTAAATTGCACAGGTTCTTTATAAATAAATTGTTGATATGTGTTTATTTTTTTGGCTGCCCCACCCCAACCATCCATATGCATCACAACTTGCACTTCCGGTAATGGTTTAATTTCTTTATAATTAGTTACCATTTTTTGAGTATAACGATGAATGACAAGTATCTTTGGAGTAAGATTATTTTCTTTTACAATTTTAGCTAAATAATTGGCGGCAAAATTTATATCGCTGGCATCCAGTGTCCCAACTATTTTACCCGGTCTAATATCTGTCTTCATAGAAAATTCTGGATCAACACCTAAGTGCACTTGCGGCATTTTCAAATATTTTTCTAACAATGGTATTTCAGTCTGTAAATTACTAAAACCAACTTGAATGTCTAAAAAAACTAAAGCATTTATTTTTTTCGCCATTTCAATTACTTTATCTATTTCTGAATCTGGCATACGAATTCTGTATTTTCCATCTTCTCCCGCTTTTGCTTGAGCCACCACTGCAATATAGTGAAGGGCCGGAATAACCGGAGTTAAGGAATCCGCTTTTTGCCATTCTTTAACTTCTGCCCCAAGTCTTTCAATCATTTCATCTTCTCCATATTGTCCAAGCGCCCCCATATTCTTTGAATATAAATTCCCATAATAAGCAACCACGCGATTGAACGGTAAAATAGCTCCAGTATTGGGATAAACAGTTTTCACAGGCCAAAGATTTATTTTGGAAACGGGAGTTTCAATTGGGGTTATAGTATTGCCATTTTTATCTTTTTTTACAACGGGAATTACCGGAAGAGGATTATTGGCCAACTCATTCAGCTTTTTGTCATAAGCAACAGTGTCCAAGGGTGGAAGGATAGGAATTTTATTTTCTTCAGGTTTTGCTATTATATTTTTTATTTCATTTGATATTTTAGTGCTAAAAAATTCCGGAGCAACAAAAAACGAAGCTAAAATGAGCAGTAAAAACACAAAAAACCAAAAGTAAGTACTGACGAACGTACTTTTTATTTTTAAAAAAATATTATTTTTCATTTGTAGATAAAGTATAGCAAAACATAAGAAATATTGACACTTTTTAACAAAACTTGAAACACCAGAAGACTTTGCTGTATAATGTAAACCTCAATGATTGATCTTTCGCCCCAAAAATAAAAAATCTAAAAAATGCAAAACTCATTTCAAAATGCAATGTCTCAATTGAACAAAGTCGCAAAGATTAAAAATTTCAATAACGAATTCATAGCCCGTTTGCGCCAACCTGACCGTGATATAAGGATATCTATTCCTGTAAAAATGGACGACGGTTCTTTAAAAATATTCGAGGGCTATAGAATTGAATACAACAATGCTCTAGGACCATATAAGGGCGGTATCAGATATCATCAGGATATGGAAATAAATGAAGTAAAAGCATTGGCTTTTTGGATGGTGCTCAAATGCGCTGTGGCTGGAATTCCAATGGGTGGAGGAAAAGGTGGAATAACAGTTAATCCTAAAGAATTATCAAAAGGAGAATTAGAAAGACTTTCGCGTGCATGGGTGCAAAAACTTTCAGATATTTTAGGACCGAAGAAAGATGTTCCGGCTCCCGATGTCAATACTACATCTGAAATAATAGCTTGGATGAATGATGAATATCAAAAAATAACAGGAGATAAAACTGGAGCGATGATAACAGGCAAACCACTTCAGGAAGGAGGTTCGGAAGGAAGAGACACAGCCACAGCCCAAGGCGGTTTTTTTGTTTTTGAAACATTAAAAAAAGAATTAAAATTGCCGGAAAAATGCAAGGTGGTGATCCAAGGATTCGGAAATGTTGGGTCATATGCAGCGCTCATTTGGAATAAAGCAGGTCATGATATCGTCGGCCTTTCAGATTCAAAAAATGGAATTTATAACGAAAAAGGTTTTGATATAGAGAAACTTATGAAATATAAAAAGGATACCGGTTCCCTTTCAGGTTTTTCGAATGCAAAAGAAATCACCAATAAAGAACTTTTAGAGACAGAATGTGATCTATTAATTCCTGCCGCATTTGAAAATCAAATAACTGGCACAAATGCTGAAAAGATTAAAGCCAAAGCTATCCTGGAACTTGCCAATGGACCTATTGCGCCTGAAGCTGATGAAATTTTATTTAAAAAAGGCATACCTGTGGTGCCTGATATTTTAGCAAATTCTGGCGGTGTTATAGTTTCTTATTTTGAATGGGTGCAAAATCTTAAAGGTGAACATTGGAGTGAAAAAGAAGTCTTCGACAAACTTCAACCTATGCTTGAAGATTCAGCCAAAAAAATCGTAGAAAAGGCAAAAGAATCAAATACAGACCTCCGCCGAGGCGCATTTATTTTAGCTCTTGAAAGAATAGAAGCTAAAACACAATAATTTTTTTATTCAATAAATTTACTATATTTTTATTTGATAAAAATAGTGTTTTGTATTATTGTACTATTGTAATTGGGAGATCGTCTGCCTGTGCAGGCAGGTCTAATGGTAGGAAAATATGATACAATATATTTATGCTAACCAGTTGGAATAAAGGCAAAACTAAATATACAAATCTTTCCGTTAAAAAAATTTCTGACACTATGAAACGAGAGAGGAGTTATCTATATTTTCAAACTCAAATAACCCGGGTTTTGTAAAAAGATATTCAGTTTTAGTAGAGAATATATTTAATAAAAAACCCACCATTAATCAACACTCAAAGGTAAATTGTATAAGAATACGTATTTACCAAAAATACATCAGCAATCGGCTTGGAGTGCCATTTAGTCCTCGTGCCAACCTTAAAATACAGATACCTAGCTGGATTATTTCAAATAAAAAGTATATAGTGAGATATCTTAGAGGATTATATGAGGCGGAAGGTTCATATTCTGTTCATAAACCCACTTATACATACAAAGTTCGGTTTTCAAATAGTAATATTTCTATGTTAGAAAATGTGTCTAAACTTGTTACCAAAATTGGATTTCACCCTCATAGAAGTAAAAAGATGATTCAATTGTCAAAGAAAAACGAAGTGTTAAAATTCCTTAAACTGATTCAGTTTAGAAAATACTAAAATTGCGGGATCTGCTAATTGGTAGGCAACATGCCTCTGGAGCATGGAATCTAGGTTCGAACCCTAGTCCCGCAGCCATCATATGCTAAGTCAGGTGACTGAGACGCATACGATAACTATACCGCCATTGCATACCTGCTGAGAGCAGTATTCAGAACAAAAAACTACCTTAAAAGGTAGTTTTTTGTTAGTATGAAACTTATGAAAGAGATAAAAATTTACAATTTAGAATTTCCTGAAGGCGTCCGATCGTTAAATATTTGCGGCTATATTTTTGATGCTGTTTCTAATTATGATGAGGTTTATAAGTTAATGCCAAATTATAATGTGACTAAGATTACAGGAAGTCATCAGATAACTGCTATCGTTAAAATTCTAGAAAAGGAAGAAGCCACAGTTTTACCATACGAAAATAAAGAACTTACTAAAATTTATGATGTACTTTTCTTTATTTCAATTTTCACAGGCCGTAATGTATTTCTCCACAATTGGGAGGGTGAATTACCCATAACTGCTGATCACAGACCACATACTGGTTATGGTGGGCAATTAAGACTCTCTCTAAAACTTAAGCGAAAATCAGTATTTAGAGTTAAGAAAACTGGAGAAATTATTGATACTGAATCCGCACAAGGTATCCCCGTATGGGATCTCGAATATGTATCACCAGGTTTCGATAAAGACATTGAAGATATTATTGTGTATATTTCCAAAGAAGAATGGAAAAAAAGATACGATGATGGATATTTTTTGTTTTTATACCGGAACATGGTCCAATGGCAAACTATTGAAAGTTCCTTTCTTACAGCTTGGACAATTTGGGAGTCTTTATTTTCTATTGAAAACAGGATGTGGATTTCAGAAGATGACCTTCGTAATGTGAAAGCAGAATCAAAAATATCTTACATTCTTAATAAATATTTTGATATAACACTAGATTCAAAAGCTAGAGAAAATATTCGCTCTTTAGTAAACGCAAGAAATAGATTATTGCATTTTGGTAAAACTAGTATTTCTATAAAAACTCCAGAAATGAAAATGTTTATTTGGATAACAGATCAAATCATGGCAATGATTTTAGGTTTGATTCCCGATAACACACTAAATTCTCAAGAGAGTCTAAAAGAATTTTTGGAAAGTGGGCATGTTAAAATGTAATAAAAGTTGTTATAATATCTTCATGAGTTTTAATCATTTTCCATTTCATGATCCAAAAATAGTTGATAGTATTTTTGGTATATCAGCTAGTCTTTTGGGGGTTATTGGTACTCTTATTTTAGGTATTTTGGCTATCTTTGGTGATCAGATAAGAAAAATTATTTTAAAACCAAAAATTAAAGGAGTTGAACCAATAAGAACTTTTCAGGAAAACGAAACTCAAATACATATTTATCAGAGACTAATAGTTAAAAATATTGGAAGTGTGTCGGCGAAAGAAGTGCGTGTTTTATTAACTTACCTTGATGGATCTAAGACGGAAAATTTTATACCTTTTCCACTTAATTGGACGCACTGGAACAAGACAACTAGAGATATATCAAGAAATGAACCAGTTTACATAGATGTTTTATCTAAGACAGATATTGGAGGGCCTTACAAATTTTGTTACTCACAAGAAGTGGGTATTCCATGGGAACCAGATTTGATTAATTTTGATACAGCTAAGGGAAATCTGAGGCTTGAATTTTATGAGCGTGATAACAAAGTTGGAAGTATCATTCTTAATTATTCAAAAAAGGAAGATAAATTATTTATAGTGTAGATAAATGGAGCAAAAATTAAAAGATATTCTTAAAAAAACTTTAAAGGTGACTGAGCCTCTTGTTAATGCAGGCACTTCTTCAGATGCAAAATTCATGAATGTAATTCTTGGTATCTATCGAGTCTCATTTGGGACGCTTAGAGATATTTATTATCTATCCGATAATGAAGATACTGGTAGTAGCGCTCTAGCTTTGACCAGAAAAATTATTGAATATGGAATCGCTATTGAGTATATGCTTTGGAAAGGTAAAGAAAAAATGGCAGAACAATTTCAAACACATTTACATAAAGAAATTCACGACGAAATTAAATTTCTGAAATTCATCGGGCAAGATCCTGCGATCCAAAATGAAAGCTTAAAACTTGGAGTTGAAAACGCTGAAAAAAACTATGCGTCTCTCAACTCAGCTGGGAAAAATCGAAGGAGTTGGGCAGGAATATCTTTAGAAAAGATGATAGAAGATTTGCACTCCGCAAAGAAATTAGAAGATTTTGATTTTTCACGTATAAGCCAAGCATATATATGGGGATGTAGGTTAAACCACGTAAGTCCAATGGTTGTTAGTAATTATATGGGTCAGGAAGAATCTGCTATTGCCTCTAGTTTTTATATGCGACAAGCACTTCTGATCGCCACTCTTTTTCACATTCGTTTAACAACAAGATATATAGACGAAATTCGTTTAGCCAAAGGTATTAATGAGTATCAAGAACTAGCTAATGAAATATCTTTGATCTGGAGTGAAATCAATACCATACCAAAATAGTATTCTCTTTCTATATAAAGCAGACTTTCTTTTCCCTGAGTATTAATTTACTTTTCATGCACGACAGGAGTTCTCGCTTCTCCATCAGCGTTCCGTCTCTAAGAAGGTACTTCGTATAGTTTCTGACATCTATGTCTAGCGACATTTTTTCTTGCTTATGTCCAAGCACACCAGTTCTAAATTTATTGAATCGGCTAATCTCATCCTCAATTCTCGATTTGATTCCTAACTCGTCTAAATCTACCTTATCCATCACTTCAATCAGTTCTGTGATTAAGTTCGGCTCATTGATTGCTGGATTCTTGCAGTCTATGTTTCTAGCCTTAGTGCAAAAATAATACACATGCCTATTTGTTCCACCATCCTTGAGCTTCTTAAATTTCTCATCCGCCGATATGCCTGATCCGCAGTATCCACAGTGTATTAGTTTAGTGAAGGCGAATTCCTTGCTCTCAGTTTTAGGAATATAATTCTGATTAAGGGTCATCTGTACTTTGTCATAAAGTATCTTATCTATAATTGGCGTATGTTTTCCTGTATACCACTGTCCACCATTTACTGGGTATTCAAAGTCACCATAATAAAAGGGATTTCTTAAAATAATGTAAATGTTGGCTAGCACCAATGGTTTTCCTCGATGAGTTTTGAAATTTATTTCTCTTAACCACCGATATACTTTTCTTCCACTCCATTGTTCAGATGCCACTTTCTCAAACATCTGCTTAATAACTGGTGCTCGCCTAGGATCAATCCTACATTGGCACTTTTTATCTACATGCTTTTCATTTAAGTAGCCAGTCGGTGCCACTCCCGGTCTCCAACCCATCTCACACCTTGTTCTTAATCCTCGCTTCACATTTACTGCCTTATTATCATTCTCAAGTTTCGCCTGTGATCCAAGAATCATTAAGAGAAACTTTTCATTTGGATTGTTTGTAAATTTCTGTCCGTATGTTTTTATCTCAATTAATTTCCCTTGATCCATCAAATCCACCACCGACCCCAAGTCTCCTGCATTTCTACTTAACCTATCTGGTGCCCAAGTTAGGATGGCATTAAACTTGCCCTGCTTTATTTCAGACAGCATTTCATTATAGATGGGTCTTTGCCCGACCTCCTTTGAAGAGTGGGCCTCTCGCTTAATCTCCACGATATGGAGGTGATCTCGCTCTGCTAGAGCTTGCATCTCCTTTACCTGTGACTCTATTGAAAGAGCCTGTTTATCCTCAGCCTCGGTGGATTTTCTTGAATACAAACAGTATTTAAGAGGTGCCACGGGGGCTTGTTCTGCTTGCTTATGTTTCATATATATTCCTTGTGTTTGGTTGATAATCGACCTACACCTAAGGAATGACGCAATGGCTCTTAGGAGTCTAGGAGCCATATGTTGGTAACTAAATTTATACACTAAGTCGTACAAGTGTTGTAATTTAAGCTCAAAAATGATACTTTGAGGTCATGGAAATAGCCCCCAGCGACTTCAAAAAATTCAATGATTTACTTAAAATCGTCAAAATTAATATCGAGGATTTCGATGAATTTTTAAGCTTAAATCCTCATATATACCGTAGTATACGAGGTCACGCCTTCGAAGTTTGGTTTGATCGTGAGATGAAAGAAAGAAACGTTGCCATAACTAGTGTTGGTGGCGATAATGTCGTTGATAGAGTTATTAATAAAAAAACTCTTCAGTTAAAGACAACGTATATTAAAGCGACTATCGCAG
>LBRM01000014.1 GCA_000991415.1 Candidatus Nomurabacteria bacterium GW2011_GWA1_36_15
CGTCTCTTTGATATTTTTGAATTGATAGAAAATCATTTAAAAAAAATAAAAAGAAATGAATTATTGCCGGCAGGGGTGGTGTTCATCGGTGGAAGCGCGAACATTCCCCTCTTGGAAGAGTTTTCAAAAACTGCTTTGAAACTTCCTTCCAGGATAGGCACTACAGAAATTTTTGGCAATATAAAAACTAAACTTCGTGATCCATCTTGGTTTACCGCCCTTGGCCTTATAATGTCTGATGATGATAATAATTTTTATCCCGAAGGTTTGTTTAAAAATTTTTTTAAAAACCTAAAAAGAATAATAAAATTAAATATCAAACAATTAATGCCGTAGATTAGGGACTAGGTGCTAGGGACTAGGTATTAGAAAAAATTAAAACCTAAAAACTAGCAACTAGAACCTAGAAACTAGAACCTAATTCCAAGCTTTGCTTTTTTTTATTTTCTGTTATTATAGGATATATAAAAATGAGTCAAATTTTATCAATAAATAACCTAAAAATATATGCCTAAATTAAACCCAGCCATAGAAAGTTTTGCTCGTATTATGGTCGTCGGAATAGGAGGATCAGGGAAAAACGCCATTAATCATATGATTAATTCCAGAGTGAAGGGCGTGTCTTTTATTTGTATGAATACCGATACTCAAGACTTGCATCATTCTTTAGCGGAGAAAAAAATTCACATCGGAAAGAATCTGACCAAGGGTCTTGGGGCGGGTATGAATCCGGAAATTGGAAAGAAAGCGGCTGAAGAAAATAAATCCGAAATTCAAGACACTATCAAAGGTGCTGACATGATTTTTGTCGCCTGCGGTATGGGCGGAGGCACAGGTACTGGTGCAGCTCCCATCGTGGCTCGAGCAGCTAAAGAACAAGGAATATTGACAGTAGGGGTAGTCACTAAGCCTTTCTTTTTTGAAGGCAATCAGCGAATGAAGATTGCAGAAAAAGGAATCGAGGAATTAGCTAAAGAAGTGGATGCCATTATTATTATTCCAAACGATAAATTATTGCAATTAGCCGACAAAAATACAAATTTCAAAGATGCTTTTGCCAGTTGTGATAATGTTTTGCGTCAAGCAGTGGAAGGAATATCGGATCTCATTACTACTCCCGGCATTATCAATGTCGACTTCGCCGATATCAGAGCAGTTATGTCTGAAGCCGGCAGCGCTTTGATGGGTATCGGTTTGGCGTCGGGAGATGGCCGCGCTGCCAAAGCAGCCTTGCAAGCTATCAATTCTCCCCTTTTGGAAGTTTCAATCAATGGCGCTAAGGGAGTGCTCTTCGCTATCTCCGGCGGGGATGATATAACCATTCATGAAATACAAGAAGCCGCTAAAATAATTACCGAATCCATAGATAAAGATGCAAAAGTGATTTTCGGAACAATCAAAGACGAAAAATTGAAGAAGGGCGAATTAAAAGTAACGGTTATCGCTTGCAGTTTTGCCAATGATGCACCTCGTAAAAATCTTTTCAGTGGAACTAATATTTTAAATCAAACACTGTTAAAAGAAGAAAATGCCGAAAAAGCTATCAAAGAAATACACAATACTATCCAGAGTTCAAATAAAAGCAGTGCCAGTGATTTCTTCAAGAAAGAAAAAAAAGATACGGCAGAAGAAATAATTGTGGATGATGATACGGAAGACTGGAGCGCTGTTCCAGCATTTTTAAGACGCAAAAAAAACTAACATATGATTTATGATTTAATAATTATCGGCGGAGGGCCTGCCGGCGTAGCGGCCGCGGTGTATGCTTCCCGCAAAAGACTAAAAACTTTATTTATCACCAAAGAATGGGGCGGGCAATCCGTCGTGTCTGAACAGATTTTTAATTGGATAGGCACTTCATCTATTTCCGGAATAGAACTTGCTAATAATTTGAAAAATCATGTTTTAGCAAATGTCGGAGAAAGTTTAGAAGTGAAAGAAGGAAATACCGTTGATTCTGTTTCAAAACAAGATAATTTATTCAAAATAAAAACGAATGATGCAAAAGAATTTTTAACTAAAACAATCTTGATAACTACCGGCAGTGGACGCAGAAAGTTAGAAGCAAAAAACGCGGACAAATTGGAACACAAAGGCCTTACCTACTGCGCTTCTTGCGATGGTCCCCTTTTTGCCGATATGGATGTGGTTGTAATCGGCGGAGGCAATGCTGGTTTTGAAAGCGCTTCCCAGCTTCTTGCCTATTGTAAATCTGTAACCCTTTTACATCGAAGTGAAAAATTTAAGGCTGATGAAATTACCGTGGAAAAAGTTTTGAAAAATCCAAAAATGAAAGCGGTAAAAAATGTTGATATTTTAGAAATAAAAGGCGATAAATTTGTGGAAGGAATAATTTATAAAGATAAAGTTACCAGCCAAGAAACAGAATTGAAAGTCTCGGGTATTTTTGTAGAAATTGGACAAATTCCCAATACTAGTTTTGTCAAAGATATCGTTCCATTGGATGAAATAAAACGCATCAAAATAAACCCATTAAATCAAAAAACAGAAGTTCCTGGCATTTGGGCTGCTGGAGATTGCACAGATGTTTTGTACCACCAAAACAATATCGCCACTGGCGATGCTGTTCGGGCACTTGAAGATATATATCTTTATTTATACGCTAAATAAAAAATTAGATTTGACAAATAGTATTTTAAAATGCTATAATATTTCTAAATAAATTTTGTTATTTAATAAAAGGAGAAAAATATGGAATATAAAAAAGATCTTTTTATTCTTGAATTTTATAATGGAATTGTAAGTTCTGTTAATAATTCAATGAAAAAATTGTTTTTCGCTTATTTTAAGCAGAAAGCTTTTTTTATTCTAGCTATTATATTGGTTTTTTGTGTCATTAAAATTTTTCCCAATTTGAATGACATATCAAAAATAGGCACAATAAGTGCCATAATTTTATTCGTTGGTTTTTATTTCATTTTTAACAAATTAATGAATAAAAAACCAAAATAAAGGAGGTTTTTTGAAAAAATTAAAATTGTTTTTGAAATCAAAAATCACTACTGATACTATAGCTTTAGTCATATTTAGTATTTGTGCTTCTGGTGGACTAACAATTTTATATGAACTGTTAATTATTGATATGACAAAAGGACAATGGCTTGTTTTTAGGGTTCTGTATAACATTCTGAAATTTAGCGGTGCTTATTTCTGTGTTAAAATTACGGACTGGATGAGATTAAGAATTCTAAAAACGTCTCAAAATCGTTTCCATAAAGCAATAGCAGATACGATTTCAATTTCAATCTACCAGATACCTTTGTACATAATGTCTGGGTTGATAATGGGAATAAACATTATCCAACTATTGATTGTATCATCAATCTATCTTGTAGATAATATGATATTAGGATGGTTATATGGGGTCATACTAGATTGGACAAGAAAAAAACTACAAAACTCGACCGTATATTAAAATGTATTGTCGAGTTTTTCTTTTTGCGGAGATGGGAGGATTTGAACCTCCGATACCTTGCGGTATGCCGGTTTTCGAAACCGGTGCATTAAACCACTCTGCCACATCTCCCTATCTTGTAATTTAACACTTTTTGCGATTTTTTCAAAAATAGATTTATCCTTACTAGTTTCATTTTGTGACTCTACCGGGAATCGGACCCGGATTTAGTGCTTGAAAAGCACTCGTCCTAACCATTAGACGATAGAGCCAATCTAAAGAACATAGATACTATAACACTTTTCTAAAAAACAAAAAAGGTTAAAAAAATTCGTAAAATTTTAAAAAAAATGTTAATATATTTCTACAAAGCCTTTTGGGGCTTGTTTTTATGAAAAATTTAAATAAAATTGAAATTCTAATTTTAGCTGCCGGTAAAGGAAAAAGAATGCAGGACGACTTGCCCAAAGTATTAGTGAAGCTCAATGGTAAACCAATGATAATGTATGTTTTGGAATCAACTGGGAAAGCTTTCAAAAAAAAACCAATAGCCATTATCGGGCATAAGGCGGAACTTGTAAAATCTGAACTGAAGAATTTATGTTCTTATGTACTGCAAGAGAAACAACTTGGTACTGGTCATGCAATTTCCTCTGCTAAAGACAGTTGTGTAAACACAGAACATATAATAGTTTTATCAGGAGATCAACCTCTTATTACTCCCAAAACTATAAAAAACTTAATGGAAAAACATTTAAAGTCAAAATCAAAAATAACATTTACTACAACAGAACTGCCAGATTTTAAAGACTGGAGAAAAGCATTTATTGGTTTTGGAAGAATTTTAAGAAAAAATGGCAAGGTTATGGGTATCCATGAATATAAAGATGCAAATGAAAAAGAAAAAAATATAAAAGAAGTAAATGCGGGATGTTATGCTTTTGATGCAAAATGGCTTTGGAAAAATTTGGAAAAAATAAAAAATAATAATGTTCAAAACGAATATTATTTAACAGACCTTTTTCAAATAGCTTCCCTAAATGGAGATTTGATAGAAACTATAAAAATCAAACCCCATGAAGCATTAGGAGCCAATACCAAAGAGGAACTTGAAATATTAGGAAAATTTGCCGTATAATCAAGAAATCTGGGCGGTTAGCTCATTTGGCTAGAGCGCGTCGTTGACGTCGACGAGGTAACAAGTTCGATTCTTGTACCGCCCACATGAGAATTCTTTCGATTGAAACAAGTTGCGACGACACTGCAATAAGTATCTTGAAATGCAAAGGTGAATTTAAAAAACCATCTTTTCAGGTTTTATCTAATTTCTCAAATTCACAAATAAAAATTCATGCTCCATATGGTGGAGTATACCCAATGCTCGCTAAACGAGAACATATAAAAAATTTACCAATTCTGTTGGAAAAAGCATTAAAGAAAGCTAGATTAGATAAAAAAACAAAACCAGTAGATATTATAGCTGTTACTTATGGTCCTGGTTTAGAAATAGCCCTTTGGACAGGTATAACTTTTGCAAAAGACCTGGCAAAAAAATGGAATGTTCCTCTGATGCCAGTAAATCACATGGAAGGACATATCTTATCTCCCTTTGGAAAAGCTAGAGGAAAATTCACAATTCCTAAAATAGATTTCCCTATATTATCTCTGCTTGTTTCTGGTGGACACACCGAACTTATACTTTCTCAAAAATGGTCAGCTTCTAGTGCGAGTCCTGGCTTGATGCAATATAAAATCATAGGTGAAACATTAGATGACGCGGCCGGAGAAGCTTATGACAAAGTGGCAAGAATGCTCGGACTTCCCTATCCAGGCGGACCAAAAATCTCAAAATTGGCAGAAGAGGTTAGGTTTTATGGTAAGGGTTCACGAAAATATGTTGCTTATGGAACCCTTGGTAGGAGCGACGGCGACGGACAGAGAAAATTTTCAGCAGAAAATTTTCGTGGTGACAGAAGTAACATATTGAGTGAACTTATAAAACTTCCACGCCCCATGATGTATAGCAAAGATTTTAATTTTTCATTTTCCGGATTAAAAACAGCTGTTCTTTATTTGATAAAAAAAATCGGCCCGCCTAGACTAGCTTCAGGCGAGGCTGGAAAATTAAATGAAGAAATAAAATCAAAAATAGCCTTAGAATTTGAAAATGCCGTCATAGATGTTCTTGTTTACAAAACAATGAAAGCAAAAGAAAAATACAAGGCAAAAACTATCATAGTTGCCGGCGGGGTGGCTTGCAATAAACATCTAAAAAGACAAATGAAAAAAGCTGTAGGTAAAAACATAAAATTATTTTTCCCGGAAAAAGAACTAACTATAGATAATTCCATAATGATTGGTATGGCCGGATATCTGCAATTTTCAAAAAACAATAAAAAATCAAGTAAACTATCTGATATCAAAGCCAAGGGTAATCTACGCTTTAAGTAGAAAATACCGATATTTTATGATATTATTTAGGAATGGACGAAAGACTGTTAAAGCCCTACGACCCAAAAGAGACGGAAAGTAAAATATACAAACTCTGGGAAGAGAGCGGTTTTTTTAATCCAGATGTGTGTGTAGAAAAAGGAATAACAGAAAAGAACGCTGAACCTTTTACTTTAATAATGCCCCCAACTAATGCAAACGGATCACTGCACGCTGGACACGGCTTAGTAATGACCATTGAGGATATTATCATACGATATAAAAGAATGAAGGGGTTTAAAACTCTTTGGCTGCCCGGACTTGATCATGCAGGATTCGAGACTCAAGTTGTTTATGAGAAAAAATTAGAAAAAGAAGGTCGTACAAGATTTAAGATGGATCGAAATCAACTCTATAAAGAAATACTGGATTTTACTTTAAATAATTCAAAAAATATCGAAGAACAAGTCAGAAAAATGGGTGCATCTTGTGACTGGTCGCGTGAAAAATTTACTCTTGATAAAAGTGTTATAAAAACAGTTTATCAAACATTCAAAAAACTTTATGATGATAATTTAGTTTACAGAGGAAATAGAATCGTATTTTGGTGCGCAAAACATCAAACATCTTTCTCCGATTTAGAAATAAAAGACGAGGAAAGAATAGATAAATTTTATTATCTGAAATATGGGCCATTCACTATCGCTACCTCACGTCCTGAAACAAAATTTGGAGATAAATATGTGGTAATGCATCCGGATGATAAAAGATATAAAGAATATAAACATAAGCAAAAAATAAATCTTGAATGGATAAAAGGCCCAATTACAGCGACTGTAATAAAAGACAAAGCCATTGATATGGAATTTGGAACCGGAGTAATGACTATCACTCCCTGGCATGATACCGCCGATTTTGAAATTGCCGGAAGACACAAACTAGATAAAGAACAGATTATAGATGAATCTGGTAAATTACTTCCTATTGCAGGTGAATTTGCCGGTATGCATATAAATAAAGCCCGTCCTTTGATAGTTGAAAAATTACAGAAAAAAGGACTGGTGGAAAAAATAGATGAAAACTACAAACACATAATCCGGACTTGTTACAAATGTGGAACGGTTATAGAACCTCAAATTAAAAACCAATGGTTTATAAAGATGAAACCACTGGCGGAAAAGGCACTAAAATTAATTAAACAAAATAAAATAGAGTATATACCAGAACATTATAAAAAAATCACAATTCATTGGCTTGAAAATATAATGGACTGGAATATTTCTCGTCAAATTGTTTGGGGTATTCCTATTCCTGCAAAACTTTGTATCGCTTGCGGTCATGGAATGGTAGACTTAGAAAACAATATCTCAAAATGCAATAAATGTGGTGGAAATGTAACAGAAGATGAAGATACTTTTGATACTTGGTTTTCTTCTGGGCAGTGGCCTTTTATTACTTTAGGATATCCAGAGAATGATGATTTTAAAAATTTTTATCCAACAGATATAATGGAAACAGCTGGAGAAATTATTTTCTTTTGGGTTTCTCGAATGATTATGCTGGGACTTTATATAACAGGCAAGATACCCTTCAAAAAAGTCTATTTGCATGGATTAGTCTTAGATGCTAAGGGACAAAAAATGAGTAAAAGCAAAGGCAACGTTATTGATCCTCTTACTTTAACAGACAAATTCGGCACAGATGCTTTTCGAATGGGTATCATAATTGGGAACACCCCCGGTACCTCCCTCGCCCTTGCTGAAGATAAAATAAAGGCGTATAAACATTTTGCTAACAAACTTTGGAATATTACTCGTTTTGTCCTTTCAAACACAGAATCATTCCTGTTTGAAAACAAAAAAGAAATAAAACTGGAAAAAGATGACAAAAAAATAATGGAAGAATTAAATGCTATTATAAAAGATATCACAAAAGATATGGACAACTATAGGTTCTATCTGGCTGGAGAAAAACTTTATCAATACGTTTGGCATAATTTTGCCGATAAAATAATAGAAAACTCAAAAGAAAAATTAAAAAGTAAAAATAAAAATGTGGTATTGTCCAAACAATATATTTTAAGATATGTTTTAGAAAAATCTTTAATCATGCTCCACCCATTCGTTCCGTTTGTCACTGAAGAAATCTGGTCTATTATTAAAAAACGCAATAAAAACGACTTTATCATGGTCACCACATGGCCTTCTTTTGTTCGAAATAAATCTTCTAAAAAACAATGATTAATGATCCCAAAATTCTAGGTTTGGCGCTTTTGGGAGGAATTGCCCCCGCTCTTCTTTGGCTTTGGTTTTGGCTTAAAGAAGATAATCAAAAACCCGAACCGAAAGGACTTCTAGCCATATTATTTTTCATTGGAATGGTTCTAGTTATTTTAGTTATACCAGCTCAAAAGTTTATTCAAAATAATGTAACTTCGTCAGAATGGCAAATCATTGGTTGGGCCAGTATAGAGGAATTGATCAAATATTTGGGAGTGGTAATTCTTTTATATAAAACAAATCGGATCGATGAGCCTATAGATTGGCCGATCTTTTTAATTACTGTCGCTTTAGGTTTCGCCGCTCTCGAAAATACCTTATTTTTAATTAAACCGCTTTCCTTAAATCAAACCACGGTAGGCCTGCTTACTGGCCAACTTAGATTTCTGGGGTCTACCCTGCTTCACGCTGTATCAAGCGGAATTGTGGGCGTTAGTTTAGGACTTTCATTTCATATGGGGAAATATGTAAAGAAAATATACCTTTTGGTTGGTCTTTTACTAGCCATCACCTTGCATAGTACCTTTAATTTTTTTATAATAGAAGATAATGGGAACAATTTTTTGGAAGTATTGGGTTTCCTTTGGGTCGTTACAATTATTATTATATTACTTTTTGAAAAATTAAGAAGAATGAGTTTATAAAATAAATATCATTTACTAAAAACATGAATATGCAAAATAAAAAAAGAAGTTTTTTTGATAGATTAACCGGAAGCATCCACACGGAAGATGATGAAGAAGAAGGTGAATCCGTCAAAGCAAATAAAAAAAATGGCAATGGCTGGATGGAAGAAGAAAATGAGGAGTTAGAATTAACTGTTGATGTTTATCAAACACCAACAGATATTATATTACAGACCATGGTTGCCGGTGTTAAACCGGAAGATTTGGAACTTACCATTGCTAGAGATATGATTACCATCAGGGGAAAAAGAGAAGAAAATCGGAATATAGACGAAGAAAATTATTTTATTAAAGAACTGTATTGGGGAAAATTTTCCCGGACAGTGCTTCTTCCTCAGGAAGTAGAACCGGAAGAAGTTGAGGCTACGGAGAAACATGGTTTGTTAACTATCAAAATACAAAAAGTAGACAAAGAAAAAAGAACCAACATTAAAGTCAGATCTATATAATAAAAATGAAAGAAACAATTTTTGAGGGGTTTTGAGCGCGACGGCGCGAAAATTTCAGGATTTTTTAAGCTTCAAAAAATCCGTACCGGTAAAAATTGTTTCTTTCATTTTTGAGGTATTTTTTTGTGCTTGGGGGCAGAATCGCACTGCCGACCCTTCCCTCTTCAGGGGAATGCTCTACTAACTGAGCTACCCAAGCATATTTTAAAACTTTTTCAATAAATCTTGAATGGGACTATTATTTATTTGTTGTTGCATGCCACTGACTGAATTATATAAATCTATTATTTTATTTAAGTATGGCTCTATATAATAAAAAGACCCCAGAGCAATTCCTATTATTACAATTAATTTTAATACTTGCCAAAGAGTGCCCCTTTTTTGAACACCCCTAATCTTGTGAAGCATCTTATTATTTTCTTCAGCAAGGACTAATGTATTTTGAAGTAATTGCTTAGACTCTTGATCCATAAATTGTATTTTATCATAACTTTTTTCAAAAGCCAATTTTCAAATTTGGATTTTTTGTGTTAAATTATAAGAGTTTGTATATGCCCTCATAGTTCAATGGATAGAACAGTTCCGTCCTAAGGAATAGATCCCCGTTCGATTCGGAGTGAGGGCACAAAAATTACTGAGCAAGCAAATTACAACGTTTCTTAAGAGCTAGAATATCGTCAATCGTTAATTTTTCATTAACACCATTATTCAAGCGATACATTACTGCTTTAGAATTTTCTAAATGCTCCAACTCCAAGGCATGTCCAAATTCATGTGTTAAAACTCTTGCTAATTTCCCTTTATTATCAAATTGATAGATATCAATTTCCCTGCCGGTTGGATCTTCTTTATAAGTACCTTCTTCAAATTCTCCACCAAGCTCGCTACCAATTGTGTTAAATTTCTTTACCTCAATATTTAGAGAAGAAACGAGACGATTTAAGACAACTACCAATGCATTAATGTTTTCTACTTTAGTATTAAGTTCTGATTGTAATTTATTTATTTCTTTAAACTCACCGTCAAGAGAATTTTTTTCTTTATTTAAACGATCATATTCATCTTTCGAAGCACCCCCAGTCTTATTTAAATATGTAACTTCTTTTTCATAAGCATTCTGACGATTTTGAAATAGAACAACTCGTGACTCAAATTCAGTCTTAATTCTTAAATAATCAATCTGCATGGCGCTATATCTCGATTTAAGATCGTTATAAGATGCTTTAGTATCACTGACTGTGATACCTATATCTTTTAGTTTCTGGCTCGCTTCTTGACGAATATCATAAATAAGATTTATTTTTAAATCACTATCGCCATTTAGCACATAAGTAAATAATTGTTTATCAATAGATTTTTCCCATGTTTCTTCTGCGATACTTACCACACGAAGAAACTCTTCTTTTGATATATTAAATCTTTCATCAAAAGAGCCGATAGAATATGTTATGGGTTGATTACAAGGAAGATATTTATTTTGTAAACCTAAAAAAATTTGAGTGAGTTCAGTTCGGAACAAAAAAACTACAGTACCTAATGCAATTATGGTAAAAATAATTCTAAGTAGTTTCCTCATTGTTATTAGATGAGTCCCAACATTTTTGATATTTGAGGTTTATCAAAACCTACAATAAGTTCATTATCTATGATGATTACAGGTACGCCCATTTGTCCGCTTTTCTCTATCATTTCTTTTCTCTTTTCAAGATTACGCGGCAAAAGTGACAAGACGGTGTTGAATAAATTGTTACATTTTTCATATTTACATTATAACATGCCAGTCAAATGAAAAATCATTAAACAATAAAATACTTTTATTTGTCTAATTTTTTACTTGCTCAAAAAGCAAAACAACGATATATTTTATATTAAGCGAGTATAATATAGTGGTAATATATTTGCTTCCCAAGCAAAAGACGCGGGTTCAATTCCCGCTACTCGCACAAAAATCATTTTCCTAAAGATGTTTTTTAAGATGTTTCCAAGAAGCGTGAGTTTCCTTGGCTAGATTTTTCAGGTCTTCTTTTCTCACTTTGTTTTTTCATAGATTTTATTTTTTACTGTTAAATGAATTAATAATTTTTTTAATATTTTTCTTTGTTTTATGGTAAGTATGAGTAATGTCGTCAGAAATGTTACGGGTATTCCTCAAAATACATATCAAATAATATATTACAATCGCAAGCAATACGGCAACAACTATTATTGCAATTGACGATACAATATAAAAAATAGTTTGAGATATTATCAGTGTGCTCATTGATTTTTTCCAAGCGCCATAATAATTTTAATAACTGTATCCGGATTCAGTGACATACTCTCTATGCCCTCATTTACCAAAAATTGTGCAAACTCAGGATAGTCCGACGGTGCTTGTCCGCAGATTCCGATATATTTATTTTTTTCTTTGCATTTATGAATAATTTCAGATACAAGCTTCTTGACTGAAGGATTATTTTCATTGGCAATATGAGTGACAATGCCGGAATCACGATCCAGTCCTAAAGTAAGTTGAGCCAAATCATTAGAGCCAATGGACATGCCGTCAAAGATCTCAAGGAATTCATCCGCTAGAATAACGTTCGATGGGATTTCACACATTACATAAATTTTCAAATTTTTATCTTTGGAGCGATTTAATCCGTGTTCCGCCATCACTTTTATCACTTTTTTACCTTCTTCTGACGTTCTGCAAAACGGAATCATAGGAACTACATTTGTAAAACCCATATCTTCACGCACACGCTTCATGGCTACACATTCAAGACCAAAAGCTGTTTTGAATTTTGGATCATAATAGCGAGAGGCCCCGCGCCAACCGAGCATTGGATTCTCTTCATGGGGTTCATACAATTCTCCGCCCAAGAGGGTGCGATATTCGTTGGTTTTAAAATCAGAAAAACGAATAATGACTTCTTGCGGAAAAAAAGTGGCGGCAATTTTGGCAATCCCCAAAGCAAGTTCATCGATATAAAATTGCGTTTTGTCTTTGTATAAAGGCGTTAAATTATCAATCTCCTTCAGTAGTTTTTGTATATAGGAAGTCTTTTTTCCTTCCTTTAATTTTTTATAATCAATCAACGCATTCGGATGAACACGAATATGCGAAGCAATAATAAATTCCAATCTTCCCAAGCCAACTCCTTCGGCCGGAAGATAGTGGTTTTTGAATGCTTCATCTGGGGAACCAACGTTAACCATAATTTTTGTTTTTATCTTCGGTATTTTGTCTAAATGATGTTCTACTATTTTATATGGAAGAATACCGTCATACACATTGCCGATTTGACCAGAAGAACAATTTACGGTGACTGCTTGTCCGTTTTTAAGCACTTTAGTCGCATTATTTGACCCCACGATGCAAGGAATGCCAAGCTCGCGTGACACAATGGCCGCATGAGAAGTACGACCGCCTTTGTTTGTCACAATAGCGCTTGCAATTTTCATAATTGGCTCCCAATCCGGGTCAGTGATTCTGGTTACCAATATTTCTCCTTTTTTAAACAGAGAAATATTTCTTGCATCATCTAAAATGCGAACTCTTCCACTGCCAATTTTGGAACCAACAGCAATACCATTTACTAAAATTTTACTCGTTTTTTGCAATTGATATTCTTTAAAAACATTTTTATCCTCCCCGGAATGAACTGTTTCAGGGCGCGCTTGAACGATAAAAAGTTCTCCTGTTTTTCCGTCCTTTGCCCATTCAATATCCATTGGCTGGTAGCGATTGTGTTTTTTAGAAAAATATTTTTCTATCTGCAGGCACCACTTTGCCAGTTTTACCGCTTCTTCGTTTGTAATACAGAATTTTTGTTGATCTTCCAAAGAAACTTTCTCTTCCTTGGTACCGTCTTTGGCATAAACAAGTTTAATGTTTTTCTTACCAATATTTTTACCGATAATAGAATCCTTGCTTTCATTTTCCAGGCTTGGTTTGAAAATAATAAACTCATCAGGAATAACCTTGCCTTGCACTATAAGCTCCCCGAGTCCATAGATGCCATTTATTATTATTACTTTATCAAAACCTGTTTCTGTATCAATGGTAAAGGCCACGCCTGAAGCAGAAAGATCGGAACGCACCATGCATTGAACACCTACTGAAAGAGCAGTATCAAAATGCGAAAAACCTTTATCTGCACGATAAGAAATAGCCCGGTCGGTAAAAAGCGAGGCAATACATTTTTTCGTGGCCACAAGTATATTTTCAACTCCGTGTATATTGAGATAGGTTTCCTGTTGCCCAGCAAATGAAGCACCTGGCAAATCTTCGGCAGTAGCCGATGAACGGACAGCTACCTCCCTATTCTCTCCGTATTTTTCACACAATTCCTTATAGGACTTGCCAATTGCATCTTGTAAATTTTGAGGCAAATTAGATTCTAAAATTGCTTCACGAACTTTTTTACCGCGAACTTGCAGATTTTTAATATTGTGTGTATTAAGATCCACAAGAATTTTTTTTATTTTCTCATCCAAACCCGTTTTCTTAAAAAAATAACGATAAGCGTCGGCAGTCAAAGCAAAACCATCTGGTATATTTATTCTAAGCGGCATAAGATTAGAATACATTTCCCCAAGCGCAGCATTTTTCCCACCGACACTCGGAATATCCACAATCCCCACTTCCTTATACCATTTTACAAAATTCTGTGTCTTTTCTTCTGCCATAGATCGATTCATCTTATATTAATAATAAAAAGTTTTAAAATTTATCTTGTATTTGTATTAATCTCTTGTATTTTATCATTCTTTCGGCTTTTTGTGGAGAACCAGCTTTTAATCCAAAACAACCAAAAGCATAGGCAAGGTCAGCAATAAAATCATCATCAGTTTCTCCGCTTCTATGACTGATAATAAGTTCTATCTCATGCTCCCTAGCTAACTTCATAGTTTCAAGGGTTTCAGTAAGTGTACCAATCTGATTCGGTTTTATAATTATGGCATTAATACTTCCCTTTTCTATCGCCTTTTGAAGAAGTAAAACATTTGTAACAGTCAAATCATCTCCTACTATCATTAAATCTTTTTGATTCTCTTTTAATTTTCTGAAACTTTCAAAATCTTCTTCCTCAAATGGATCCTCAATGGAAAACAAATTAAATTCTTCAATCAAAGAATTATAAATCTCCAATAATTCCTCCTTGGAGATTTCTTTGCTATCAATTTTATACTTTCCACCGCTAAAAAAAGACGAAGCGGCCACATCAAGAGCAAGCTGTACTTTTTGCTCTAAATTGTTTCCCTTGATTGCTTTTGCTAAAAATTCTAGCGGTTTTCTTATATCACTTACTTTCGGCGCAAAACCTCCCTCATCCCCTAACACGAGCGATTCTTCTCCTAGTTCTTTGCTAATAATTTCTTTTAGACTATTCTGAATTTTTATTCCAATTTCAACTGCTTCTGACACATTTTCTATATCTGGAACAATATGATATTCCTGAAAAGATAAAGTATTACTTGTATGTTTACCACCCTCTAATAAATTCATAAAAAGATATGGGGCTCGTCTAGATGGTTTTATCTCTGCAAGAGTTCGTAAATATTCAAAAGTTTCTAGACTAGAGACTTTTGCCGCAACTTTAGCACAAGCAATGGAAACTCCAACAATTGCATTACCCCCCAAGTTATTTTTATTGGTGGTACCATCCAATTCTAACATTATCTTATCTATTTCTTTTTGGTCCAAGACATCCTGGCCAACTAATAATGGAGCAATTTCATTATCAACTTTTTCTATTGCATTCTTTACACCTTTTCCATCTTGATCCCTCAACTCATGTGCTTCATGTGCTCCAGTAGAAGCTCCAGAAGGTACAGAAAAACTTCCCGATTTTTCTCCTACCCAAACCATAACTTTAATCGTAGGATTTCCTCGCGAATCTTTTATTTCTTCTGCTAAAATTTTTGTGATTTTATTCATTATTTTTAGTTAAAAGAATCATTAAATCTGAAACATTTGCATCAGTTGGGCCTGTCATAATCATATCGCCAGATTTTTGGAAAACTGAGTAAGAATTGAAGCTATCCAAATAGTTATCAATATTCAAACCTAACTTCTCTATTTTTTCTATGGTATTTTTATCAACTATAGCTCCAGCTACGTCGCTATTATCCATACCATCGGAGGCAAATGATATAAAAACAGAATCTTCATCAATCATTTTATCTTTAATCGCTTGAAGTCCCATGTGAAGATTTCTTCCTCCTTTTCCTTCCCCCTTTTTAACCACAATACTAGGTTCACCGGCAGCCAAAACAACAGCATTTTCTTTTTTAGCTGTAAAAATTTTTTCAAGCGCTTTTTTTATTTCATCATACAGATCAGTGGAAACAATATTCGCTTCCAAATTGAATTCTTGCGCTTTTTTTGCCATTGCTTCCACCGCAGTTTTATTGGAAATAAGAACAAAATTGCTGACATTTTCAAAATAATGATCTTCTTTGGGTGTTTCAATTAAATCAAATTCCCCCAGATTATTTTCGACAATAATTTTTTTTGCATCAGCTATAGTGGTTTTATCTTTGTAAGTTGGGCCTGAAGCAACATCTTCAAAAATATCTCCCGGGACGTCCGAGAAAATAAGTCCAATAATCGTCGCCGGGTAAGCAACTTTTGCCAGACCTCCGCCTTTTAAAAGAGATAAGTGTTTTCTTACATTATTGATTTCAGTTATTGTCTTACCACATTTCAAAAATGCATCATAAAGTTTTGCCCCTTGGTAAACCTCGCTTTCTGGATAGCAAAGAAGAGCGGAACCGCCACCAGAAACAATGACGATAATAAGGTCATCTTTTTGTGATTGATTTAATATCTCATATATTTTTTTACCGGCTTCTATATTCGATTTAGACGGTTTGGGGTGAGTACCGGCAAAAGTTTCAATGTATTCACAAGCAACTTTATGAAGGCCAATGACAATTCCTTCTTTAATTCTGGAGCCTAAAATTTTTTCCAGGGCTAAAGCTGCTTGGCAAGAAGATTTGCCAAAGCCGATGATTTTTATTTCCTTAAATTTGGTGAGATTGTACTCTTTTCCTTTTATAAACAAAAAGTTCCCCGCCAGTGATACCGAGGAATTGACAACTTTTTCTGTACTAATAGCATCAAATCCTGCTTCTACTATTTCTAACGCTATTTTACGATTCGGAGTTGTGGCAAGTTCATCAAAATTTTTTATTAATCTTTTATTCATCCCAGTACTAAAATTTTAAATTTTTATTAATAATGGTCATTTATCTTACTCAAAAATTTAGTACGGGACGAGTTTTATTTTATTAAATTCTGCAATTTGCCAGCTATAAATCCCTTAATATTTTCTTCTGTAATTTTTATGATTTCTTCTTCAGCTTCTTTAGAATAAAAAGCAATATGCGGTGTGACAATAACATTGGGCATGTCTATAAGTATATGATCTTCAAGCAATGTTTTATAATCTTTAACTTTTTCAGCCTTAGAAAGGCTGGAAAGTATTTCAAATTCTTCTTTTAATTCTCTTTCTCCCTCCAAAACATCAAGGCCAGCGCCTGCGATAATTTCTTCTTTTAATCCCCAAATTAATGCTTGGGTATCAATAAGCTCCCCGCGAGCCGTATTTATCAAGTAAACACCCTTTTTCATTTTTGAAATATTTTCTTTATTAATCAGATGATAGTTTTCTTTATTGTAAGGAACATGCAGGCTTAGAACATCAGATTGAGAAATAACTTCGGATAAGCTTTTATATTCAAAATTATTTTCTTTGGCAAAAATTAGATCCGGGTATATATCATAAGCTATGACTTTCATATTGAAACTCTTAGCAATTTTAACCACATTTTTACCAATTTTACCTGTGCCTATAATGCCAATTGTTTTTCCATGTAAATCAAAACCTTGTAGTGAAAAAATACTAAAATCCGCGCCTTCTCTCAAATGATTATAAGCATCATAAATTTTTCGGGAGAGGGTTAGAAGCAACGCAAAAGTAAATTCGGCTACAGGGTAAGAGCCATAAGCTGGCACATTGGAAACTTTTATCCCTTTGTTTTCAGCATATTTATAATCTATGTGGTCAAAACCAGTCGAGCGAGTAGTTATAAATTTTAAATTTGGCAAACTATCAATAATTTTTTTATTTATCCCAGAATTAATAAAAACAGAAATAATTTCTACCTCTTTATATAAACCGACATTTTCTTCAGTTAACTTTTCTTCAGAACAGGAAATTTCTTGACCCGTAAAAAATTTCTGAAGGATATTCCGTTCTGATTTAAACAATTCAAAAAATGCTATTTTCATACTTCTATTATATCACATCGTTTATTTAAACCAATTTTTTAAAAAAGAAAAAAACCCTTCAGAATCCATCTTCTTTTCCGCTTCCTCTGAGTTTTTATCTTCTATAATCACAATCATCTCTTCCCCTTCTTTGGCTAAACCGAATTTCTCCCTGATATTTTCCTCTATTCCTTTTTCCGTTTTTAACTTAATGATTTCGGAGTTTAGTTTTTCTTTTGATTTTTCCAATTCTGTAACTTTATCTTCTATTGTTTCTTTATTTCTGCTAGTCTCTCCCATTTTATTCATAAAACTGAATATATTAAAAAAGAAAGTTAGTATTATAATGCCTAAAAATATCAAAAAAAGTTTTGATTGCATTACATATTTTAGTCTTCCACTTTTTTGAAAACTTTTCATAATATGCTATTATTATTGCATGTTTTTCAATAAAAAACACCAAAAGAAAATCCAGATAATTTGGGCAGTGCTTGGTATATTGGTTATAATCAGTATGATCTTGCTTTACTCGCCAATATTTAGACTACAATAGAGAATTAAAAATATTAGGTCCCTAAATTACTTTCCTCTACGCATCATTTTTAAAAACACTTCTTGTGGGATATTTACTTTTCCACGCTCTTTCATTTTCTTTTTGCCTTTCTTTTGTTTTTCTAAAAGTTTCATTTTACGGGTAACATCACCGCCATAAAGATAGCCGGTTACATCTTTTCTAAATGCTTGTATGGTACGAGAGGCAATTATGCGCCCTAAGGCTTTCCCTTGAATTTTTGTAACAAACATTTGTCTAGGTAAAATACCGTATAATTTTTCAACTGTTTTTTCCGCTTCTTCCGCTACTTTTCTTTTTGAAACAACCCTAGAAAAAGCAGCTA
>LBRM01000015.1 GCA_000991415.1 Candidatus Nomurabacteria bacterium GW2011_GWA1_36_15
CCTGCTCTATCTCTTTTTAATGATAACACTATAGGAAGTGAGAATTGTGAATATACTCAAGATTTTGCATTTGGAAAAAATTGTTATATGTGTATGGTAGCTTGGAGAATTCAAGATTGTATGTATGTTTGTTATTCAGCTGATACAAAAGATACTGTTGATTCAATGGATATTTTAGGAACCGGTGAGGGACTTTATGAATCAATATTCGATGAAAAATGTTTTGGTTGCAGAAATGTTTATTACTCTTCAGCTCTTATAAATTGTTCCTTTTGTTATGATTGTAGTGGATGTGAATTTTGTTTTTTATGTGTTAATTTGCGAAATAAAAAGTATTGTATTAAAAATGTACAATATACAAAAGAAGAATACGAAAAAATTTTAGCATTTTATGAACTTGAAACTTTTGGCGGAAGTGAAAAAGCAAAAAGAGAATTTGAAAATTTTATATTAACCAAGCCCAGAAAATACGCATTTTTTAGAAACTGTGTAAATTGTATTGGAGATAAGTTGACAAATAGTAAGAATTCGAAATATGTTTTTAACACAAGAAAAGCTGAGAATAGTAAATATTTAGAAAATGGTGACACGCAAAAGGATAGTTATGATTTATGTATTGGAGGAGAATTATCAGAATGTTATGAAGGATTAACTCCAGATCACTCAAATCGAGCTTTGTTCACTATTTACACATGGAAAAGTGTTAATATTTTGTATTCTGAGTCGTGTCAATCTTCGAAGAATTGCTTTGGTTGTGTGGCATTGAAATATGGCGAATATTCCATTTTTAATAAACAATATACCAAAGAAGAATATTTTAAGTTAAAAAAAAAGATAATAGAACATATGAAAAATGGAGGGGAATGGGGAGAATTTTTTCCAATGAAATATTCACCGTTTGCGTATAATGAATCGATGGCAAATTTATCTTTTCCAATGACAAAAAATGAAATAATAAATTCAGGACTTTGTTTTCAAGATAATTTACAACAAACAAAAGGAAAAACAACACTGAAAGAAATTCCAGATAATATTAATGATATTTCAGATAATATTTTGAATGAGATTTTAGAATGTACTAAATGTAAAAGGAATTATAAAATTACTCCAAATGAATTTTCTTTTTATAAAAAATGGCGGATTCCTGTTCCCAGAAATTGTTTCTTTTGTCGTTTAGAAAAACGTTTTTCACTTCGTACTCTATCCAGTGTTTGGCACCGAAAATGCATGAAAGAGGGATGTAAAAATGAATTCGAAACAGCTTATGCGCCCGACAGGCCGGAAATTATTTATTGTGAAAATTGTTACCAAAAAGAAGTGTATTAAATAGTTGAAAATAAGCTAAAAATATAGTAAAATACTCTAAATATGCCGAAGCCAAATCGAGTGCAAATAATTAAATATGGCCCACCTCCACCAGAATTGCCGGTGTTTGGTAAAGTTAAACCCGAGGAGGTTTCTTTTATTGGGCGCACGAATTATGTTGCTTCTCTTGAAGAAAAAAAATTTATTTTTGGTATTAAACGTATAGATCGTAGACGACATCTTTATATTGTTGGAAAATCAGGTGTTGGGAAAAGTAAATTACTTGAACTTTTTATGCGTCAAGATGTAACGTATAACCATGGCCTATGTTTTATTGATCCGCACGGCGATGTGATAGAAGCAATGCTTGATTATATACCTAAAGAACGTGTAGAAGATGTTTGTATGATAGACCCTGGGGATGTTAATTTTCCAGCGTCCTTTAATCCACTGGCTAATGTTGATCCGCTATTTAAATTTCAATTAACTCAAGGATTGATTGAAGTTTTACAAAAGCAATTCGGAGCCAACTGGACCCCTCGTTTGGAACACGTTTTTCGTTTTACTTGTTTGGCTTTGCTTGACTATCCACACGCTACCATGCGCGGAATGATTTCAATGTTAACAGACAGAAATTACAGACAAAAAGTAGTGGAATACATTACAGATGACATGGTTAAAAGATTCTTTGCTATAGAATTTGCCGATTGGTCTGAAAAATTTGATACAGACGCTATTATTCCGCTGGTAAATAAACTTGGACAATTTTTATCTGATCCATTACTACGAAATATTTTCGGTCAAAAACAAAATAAAATAGATATTAGTGAATTAATGGATCAAGGTAAAATAATCTTTATAAATCTTTCAAAAGGACGTATTGGAGAAGAAAATTCCAGTTTTTTTGGTTCAATGTTTTTGACAAAAATAAAGCAAGCAGGAATGGAAAGAGCAAATATTCCTGAAGAAGAACGCAGAGATTTTTATTTATATATAGATGAGTTTCATAATATTGTTACCCAAACATTTGAAAATATTTTATCAGAAGCTAGAAAATATGCCCTAAATCTTACCATTGCTCACCAATATATTGGTCAGCTTATTCCTCAAGTTCAGCACGCAGTACTTGGAAATACAGGGAGTTTGATTTGTTTTAGAGTTGGAGGAGAAGATGCGGTAAAATTAAAGCCAGAATTTGCGCCTATCTTTGATGTGAAAGACATGATTAATCTTGCTGTTGCAGAATTTTATATTAAAATGACAATCGATGGAGAATCTTATGATCCATTTTCAGCAGAAACTCTTAGAGTTTTGCCTCCAACTCATCCCTCATATCATGAAGAAATTATTGCAGCTTCTCGTAGAAAGTATTCAATTCCAAAAGATGATGCGGCAAAATTGATTGCCGAAGAAGAAGCTACGATTATTCGAAGTGCGGAAGAGAAAGCAATAATTGAAGGAAGAGCTAAAAGGCTTGCCCGTGAGGCTATGCCCGAGGGAAAAGAAAAAGAAAAAGAAAAAGAAAAAGAAAAAAAGGAAGAGACAGAAGATAATAATGATATAAATGAAGAAGATCTCAAAACAAAAACTTCACAAGAAGCTGAACCAATGATATAATATCTAAATAAACATTATGAATAAAGATTATTATGACATTTTAGGGGTAAATAAAAATGCGTCAAAAGATGATATAAAAAAAGCCTTTTATAAGTTGGCGCATAAATATCATCCTGACAAAAAAGAAGGTAATGAGGCAAAGTTCAAACAAGTGAATGAAGCTTATCAGGTGCTTTCGGATGATTCTAAACGTTCAAAATATGATCAATTTGGATCTGGTTTTGAGAATGTGCAACAGGGATATGGAGGTCATGGTCAAAGTGGTTTTGAAGGTTTTGATTTTAGTAACTTTTCTGGAGGATTTCAGAATAGTAATGCTGATTTTGATTTTGGAAACTTGAATGACATCTTCAGTGATTTTTTTACAGGTGGAACAGGAAGAGGTAGAGCCCAAGCAAGACGTGGACGCGATATTTCTACTGAAATACAAATTTCTTTTTCTGAATCTGTTTTTGGAACTAGTAGAAAAATTTTAATTACTAAAACATCAAATTGTAATATTTGTAATGGTTCTGGTGCAAAACTTAACACCAAAATGGAAATCTGTAAATATTGCAATGGTCAAGGAAAAATTCGTGAAGCTAAAAGAACGATCCTTGGAACTATTTCTAGTACAAAAATTTGTGAAGAATGTTTGGGATCTGGAGAGGTGCCAAAAGAAAAATGTGAGACATGTAAAGGCAAGGGAGTGTTACGTAAAGAAGTAGAAGTTTCTATAAATATACCAGCTGGTATTCGTGATGGAGAAATGATTAGAATGGCCGGAGGTGGTGAAGCTGTTTCTAAAGGAACAGCTGGGGATCTTTATATAAAAATAAATGTTGCTTCACACGCAGTATTCAAACGCGAAGGGAATGATCTTGTAATGAATTTAGACTTAAAACTATCAGATGCTCTCTTGGGCACAGAATATCCTATCCAAACTTTAGATGGACAGATAAGTGTCAAAATTCCGGAAGGTGTATCCATCAATGAAATTCTTCGTGTTAAAGGAAAAGGTATACCTATTTCAAAAAACAAACGCGGTGATTTGCTAATTAAACTTAAAATAAAACTTCCGGGGAAATTATCTCGCAAGTCTCGCGAACTTATTGAACAACTCAAAAAAGAGGGGATATAAACAATAAACAAAATAAACAAGGTTGAACCTTGTTTATTTTGTTTATTGTTGCTACAGTACACTGATGAGTAGAAATGTAGAGTTTTCTGTCGGTGAATTTTATCATGTTTATAACAGAGGTGCCGATAAAAGAACAATATTTAATAAAGCAAATGATTATTATAGATTTCTGATTCTTTTGTATTTATGCAACAGTGATTTGAAAGTAGATTTAGGAGATTATTTAAGGCAAGGTCAAACCTTGTCGGATCTTTTGGATTTGGAAAGAAATAATACACTAGTTGAAATTGGTGCTTACTGCTTAATGCCTGACCATTTTCATATTTTAATTAGTGAAAAAAGTGAAGGAGGAATTAGTTTATTTATGCAAAAATTAACAACTGCTTATACTATGTATTTTAATAGAAAATATAAGCGGAATGGCGCTCTGTTTCAAGGAAGATTTAAAGGTAATCATATTGAGAAAGATAATTATTTAAAATATTTGTTTGCTTATATTGAATTGAATCCGATAAAGTTAATAGAAAAAAATTGGAAAGAATTAGGAATTAAAGATTTATTGAAAGCTAAAAAATTTTTATTGGATTATAAATTTTCAAGTTTTTTAGATCACTATGGTTTAAGCAGGAAAGAAAAAATTATTTTAGATACGAAAAATTTTCCGCAATATTTCGAAACCCATAGGAAATTTGAGGACTTTTTAGATGATTGGCTAAATTTTAAAGAATTAAAGAATTCTGACAAATCCTGACAAGGTTGAACCTTGTTAATTTCTATGTATCACAAAAAAATCTTTAAGAAAATAGTTTTTTCTTGAATTTGTGTGTCATGATTTTATAGCAAAGCAGGGCAGCCCCAAATTCTGTAAGAACTGAATCACGTTGTGGACAAACTTCCACAATATCTGCGCCAATTACATCTTTTTTCTCAAATAATTTTTCTAGTAAATTAAGAGTGTAGTTCCAATCGAGTCCTGCTTGAACTGGAGTACCAGTACCAGGCATAAAACTCGGATCTATGCCATCTACATCTAAGGAAAGATAAACCTTTTTAGTTTTAACTGATTTTATAATAGTTTCAATTTTTGGTATTTTATTGTTTTTAGTCCACGGGAAAACAGTGATCGTCTTTTTATTTTTTTCTTCAAAATTATATTCATATTTCGAAAAAGTTCTGATCCCCACTTGTACTAAATTAAAACCGAGATCGTAAGCTCTACGCATCACGCATGAGTGTGCGTATTTATTGTGATTATTACTATAATCACTGTTATCATCGCGCAAGTCTTGATGAGCATCTATTTGAAATATAGTGATATTTTTGGGATTTTCTTTTTTTACGATTGCTTTTAAAGCTCCGAGAGACACGATATGTTCTCCTCCCAGCATAATTATAAATTTTCCATTATTCAATAATTTATAATATTCAAAGCTTATTTTTTTAACTGCTTTTTCCGGGATAAGTTTTTTGAGATTAAGTATTTCTTTATGGACAGTTTTTATTATTTTTGCCGGCTCACAACGTAATTTAACATCAAAAAGTTCTAAATTATTATTTAGACAGCTTAATATTTTCTTGGGAGCCTTAGAAGTGCCTCCCATAAAAGAAACTCCGTTTTCATAAGGAGCACTTAGAAGCACTACATTTGCTTCTTTCATATTTTTTGTGTTTACAATTCTATCTATCATAATGATTAATTTAAATTTTATTTATTTCTGGTCCAGATGAAGTGTCATCAATAGAATAACCTGCTTCGCCAGTTACTCCACGAATTCTATCACTTTCTGCCCAATCATGTTTTTTTCGCGCTTCCTCGCGTTTTTCCACTAATTTTGTAATTTCTTCTGGAATTGTTTCTTCCTTTAAATTTTCAAAACCGAGTCCTAGAACTTTATCAAAATCCAGGATAGTTGCCTTTTTATCGGCAGGAGAAATACTTTCATTTTTTATTATATCCCAAAGAAGAGGTAAGGCCCTAGGAGTATCTAAATCATCTTCTAAAAACTCTCTAAACTTATTCTGATATACTAGATTTACTTTTCCTACCTTATCCCCAAGCCCAAGATAGAGCTTGTAAAGGCGTTTTAGAGCTATTTCTGCCCCTTCTAGGACCTCCCAGTTGAAATTTACCTTAGTACGATAATTAGCCATTAAAAGCCAAAATCGGTATGCAATAGGACTAATATTTTTGCCTTTTAGACTTTTAATTTGTAGAAAATTACCGGTTGATTTTGCCATTTTTTCACCTCCGGTATCGACAAATTCACTATGCATCCAGAATTTAACAAATGGTTTTTTATCTGATGCGCATTCTGATTGAGCTATTTCATTCGTATGGTGTATAGGAATAAGATCTATTCCTCCCGTGTGAATATCAAATTGTTCACCCAAAAAATTCATACTCATTGCGGAACATTCTATGTGCCAACCGGGGAAACCTTTTCCAAAAGGGGATTCGAAACCAATTTTTTCATTGAATTTCCATAATGCAAAATCTTCCGGATTTTTTTTCTCGGAATTTTCTGCTACTCTGGCTCCTTCTTTATTCCAATTTCGTTTACCACCCCAAAGTGCTCCGTAATCTGGCATTTTTAAAATATTAAAATAAATTCCATCGCTTGTTTTGTAAGTAAATCCTTTAGCTTCTAATTTTTTTATGAGTTCTATATCTTCTTTTACATAATCACTAGCAAAATACAATCCATTAGGCATTTCAATATTTAATGTTTTTAAATCTTCCTTAAAACTCTCTGTGTAGAATTCTGCAAGTTCTCTCATGTTTTTTAATGTTAATTCTTTTCCTTCTCGCAAAAGTCCTTTTGTCATTTTATCCTCGCCCGAGTCTGCATCACTAGAAAGATGCCCGATGTCCGTGATATTCATTACTTGCTTTATTTTAAACCCATTATATTTAAGAGTACGGCGCAAGATGTCAGCAAAAACATAGGAGCGCAGATTGCCTATATGGGTATAATTATAAACCGTCGGACCACAAGAATACATTCGAACTTCGTTTGAATCTATAGGGGAAAATATTTCTTTTTCTCTTATTAGAGTATTGTAAAATTTTAATGACATTTTAATTACGAAACCATACTTTGTTTAAATTCATTCCTGTATATGGAAATAAGAGTATAAAGCAAACTTATGGTTAAAGGTCCCACCAAAATGCCGACGGGACCTAAAAGCGAGATTCCGCCCAAAACAGAAAATAAAATCAAGAGAGGAGGTAGATTTATTTTACTGCCTACAATAACTGGACTTAACAAATTATCAATCATACCTACAATTACTACTGCCCAGGCCAAAAGTCCGATAGCCTCTATTGTATTACCCGTGACAAAAAGAAATATTATAGCCGGTACAGAAATAATGGCAGTACCAATACTAGGCACTAATGAAGTTATAATAGTTACTAATCCCCAAAGTGCGGGATTGGGCACTCCAAACAAGGCAAGACCTAGGCCCATTAATATTCCCTGAATAAAAGCAACCAGAAGATATCCTTTAATAATACCATTGACTGCACGTGAAAGTTTTTTCATTATTTTTTCATCGTCAGCATCTGAGAGCGGACTTAGGACAACTAACGCTTTTCTCCAACGCGCACCGTCCTTTAAGAAATAAAAAATAGATAAAAGAGTAAGAATAAAAGAGAATAAGGTAGATAAGGTGGAGGTGAATACACTGGCTATATTATTTGATATAAAAGAAATAAAATTTGAAATTTTTTCATGTAAGTCAAAAGATATTCCCTCGGGCAGTACTTTATTTACAGAATTATTAATTGAATCTATAAATGATAAAGAATCGACATTACTGACAATCATTTGGTAGGCATCCTGACTTTGATTAAAAACTATGATGCCGATACCAAAGAGAGGAACTCCGATTATGATAATAAAAAAAAGTACAGTCAGAAAAGCTGATAACCAACTCGGTATTTTTCTTTTATTGAACCATTCATAAAGAGGATAAAGCACTATGGAAAAGGAAACACCGAGCACTAGCACTATCCAAAAAGGACGAAAAATAAAAAAAGAAAAAATAAAAACAGCGAATAGTAGACTGAAAAAAAAGTACCTTTCAATAATTTTTGTTTGCATATAGGTTTTATTATAGCAAAAACCATGCCCCATACCAAGCTTGCTTTGGTGTGGGGTTGCTTTTTTGTTAAATTTTGTTAGTATGATTTATATGAAATTTGCAGTCATACAAACTGGCGGGAAACAATATAAAGTCTCTAAAGACGAGTTGCTTTCTGTTGAGAAGATGAAAGGGGAATGGAAGGTCGGAGATAAAATTTCTTTTGATAAAGTTCTCTTAGTGGATGATGGCAAAAATACTACCATAGGTACGCCTTACATTCTAAACGCAAAAGTAGATGCTGAAATTGCAGAAATCGGCCGTTCTAAAAAAATCATAGTTGTAAAATATAAACAAAAGTCTCGTTATCTTCGCCGCAACGGCCATCGTCAGCCATTTTTTAAAGTAAAAATACTTGGAATAAAATAATCCGCCTTATCAGCGGGTTGTTTTATTGTCTATTTTTGAGAGCATTTTTGAGAGTATCGTTATCGGAATATTCAAGTTCGGTACCGGTAGAGAGACCTTTTCCCAAGGAAGATATTTTAATACTCAAAGGTTCTATGGTGCTTTTTAGTTGATTTCTGACGTAGAAATCGGTGTGATTACCCTTCTTCTCATTTTTTATTTTTTTTATTAATTCATTAATTCTTACTCTTGAACTTGTATTTTTTTCAACAATAGGCACCAGTCCTCCCAGAATAAAATATTTACCATTATAAATTCTGCTTTTATTTACGCTCTCCAAATCGGAATCTTTTTCAACAATCATCAAAGTAGAGAAATCAATATTGGGGTCTGCGCAGATTTCACACTTTTTTTCTTTTTTAGAAGCAGATATAAAAAATTTAAAACATTCAGAACATTGCACTGTATCCTTTTTTAATTCTTTAATTAAGGCGGATAAATTTTCGGGGTACTCTCCGTTTTTTGACATTAAAAAATAGACAAAACGTTTCGCCTGCCTTTCTCCAATACCAGGAAATTCTTTAAAAATTTCAGTTAATTTTTCTATAACGTTCATAACTCTTAAAATTCTTCCAAGTCCTCGCTTATTTTTGATGCAGAAAATTCGCTGAGATTACTTTTTTCGAGATTTAAGAAAGTGGTAGTTTTTTCATCGAAATAAAGTTCCACTTTTCCAGTTGGACCATTGCGATGTTTTTCAATCAAAATCTCAGCGATATTTGTTTTTTCGGATTCATCTTTATTTTTATCTTCTCTGTGAATAAACATCACCACATCTGCATCCTGTTCTATAGAGCCCGAATCGCGAAGGTCGGAAAGTCTTGGCTTGCCGCCACGCGACTCTACTGCGCGGGAAAGTTGTGAAAGAGCCAGTACCGGTACATTCAGTTCTTTAGCTAAGCTTTTTAATGATCTTGAAATTTCTGTTACTTGATTAACCATTGAATCGTAATTTTGGGAAGTAGTCATAAGTTGTAAATAATCAACCACGATAAGATCCAGTCCTTTTTCGGCTTTTAATCTACGAGAAAGAGCTTTCATTCGCACTATGGAATTGCCTGGTTGGTCATCAATATAAATTTTAGCTTTGGCCAGTTTGTCTAGTGAGTCACGAAGTTGAGAAAATTCTCGATCAGATGATAAACGTCCAGTACGTAAATTCCAGGCATTTACTCGCGACTGAGCTGAAAGCATTCTGTCTACTAATTGTTGAGAAGACATTTCCAGGGAAAATATTAATACTGACTTGTCATGAGTGATTGAAGATATGCGAGCAATGTCAAGGGCAAGCGTAGTTTTACCCATAGAAGGCCTGGCGGCGATAATAATCAAATCAGATTTTTGCAGACCTGAAAGAGCATTGTCTAAATCTCGAAAACCAGTTGGTAGTCCTCGAAGCATGTCTTTATGTTCATGTAATTTTTCAAGACGTTCCCATGCTTCTGGCAGAGCGTCTTTTAAATTTATGAATTTCTGACTTTTAGGAGAAGATATCACGCTGAAGATTTTCTTTTCTGCCATATCCAATATGTCGTCCATATGATCATCACTCTCTTCAAAACCAAGTTCAGAAACATAATCAGCTGCCTCTATCAAACTTCTCAGAATATATTTTTTTTGCACGATTTCGGCATAATGTTTGATATTAGTGGAAGAAGGCACTACGTTTACTATTTCTGCTAAATATTGATTACCCCCGACTTTTTCAAGTGATTTTTGTTCGATTAATTTTGTAGAGAGAGAAAGCATATCGATCGGTTCATTTTTCAAGGATAAATCAAGCATCGTCCTGAAAATTATTTTATGTTTTTCAACATAAAAAGAATCTGGATTTAAAATATCCTCCACTTCATGAATAGCATTTTTGCGGAGCATGATAGACCCAAGCACCGCTTGTTCCGACGGGATACTTTGGGGTGGAATGCGTACATCAGTTTTCATTGTTTTTACCATTAGGGCTATTTTAGCACAGTAAAAAAATAGTCAAAGTTAAAAAATGCATAATATGTTATTAAAATGGGGACAATTCTTTGCAGAATATGCCTTTGCAGAATATGCCTTTTTCCTGTAATATTAATGTATGTCAAAAAAGATATTATTGTCAGGGGTAAAACCGACAGGGGCGCCGCATATCGGCAATTATTTTGGTGCCATGAAGCAATTCGTAAATCTTCAGAATGAATACGAGGCCTATATTATGATAGCTGACTATCATGCCTTAAACTTTATCCAAAATGCTGGAGAAATGAAAAAGAACATAATTAACGTTCTTTTGGATTATCTGGCCATCGGTCTTGATCCCAAGAAAGTGACTTTATTTAAACAATCTGATGTAAGTGAACACACAGAACTGACTTGTATTTTTGACACTATTACTACTATGCCGTATTTAATGCGGGCTCACGCTTATAAAGATGCGGAAGCAAAAAATAAAGAAATATGTGTCGGCACCTTTAATTACCCAATGCTGATGGCGGCCGACATTTTGCTTTATAGTCCGGATATCGTGCCAGTGGGACAAGATCAGAAACAACATGTAGAAATAGCCCGCGACACAGCAGAAAAATTTAATCGTATTTTCGGCCAGACTTTTAAAATTCCGGAACCGATGATTATGAAAGATATGGAAGTAGTGCCGGGATTGGATGGACGTAAAATGTCCAAGAGCTATGGAAATATTATTCCTTTGTTTGCGGAATACGAAGAAATAAAAAAAGCTGTTATGTCAATTGTAACTGATTCTGGTGAAGGAATACCAAAAAACGTTTATGCTATACATAATTTATTTCGTCCCGCCTCTGAACTTTTACCGCTTTATGAGAGTAAGGCAAGCAAATATAAAGAATTGAAAGAAATATTAATTGAAGATATAGAAAAATTTACCGCCCCTTTGAGAGAAAAGCGAAAAGAGCTTGCTAAAAATATTCCTAAGGCGTTTTCAATATTAGAAGCGGGCGGTGAAAAAGCAAAAAAGATTGCTTCAAGAAAAATGGAAGAAGTGCGAGAAAAAATTGGGGTTAAAATTTATTAGGAATATATTAATTTTTTTGTGTTAGAAAATATATGAAAAACAGAGTCTATATTAAGGATTTAAAAGATAACATAGACAAAGAAGTAATTATCGCTGGATGGGTAAATGTCAGGCGCGATCAAGGCAAGATGATATTTTTTGATATGCGTGACATGACAGGTTTGATACAATGCGTGGTATTGCCAAACCGAATGAATATTGAAAATTCCTCAGCAAAAAATTCTGACGCCTTCGCCCTCGGAGACACAGGACATGGAACCCACGACGTTGAGAATTCTTTGCTGGGGAATTTAGTAAAAGAAATCCGCCCGGAATGGGTCTTAAAAATTACAGGTATTGTAAACAAGCGTCCGGATAAAAATGTAAAACAAGACACATTAAACGGAAATGTAGAACTTGAAGTTATAAATATTGAAATTCTAAATAAAGCGGAAACCGCTCCTTTTCAGGTGAATGAAGATACCTTAGGAGTTAATGAAGACCTTAGAATGAAATACAAATATTTAGATCTGCGAACGGAAAGAATGCAGAAAAATATCCGTATGCGGGATAAAATAATTTCTTTTTTCCGAGATTATATGCATAAAAATGGCTTCACTGAAATTGAAACCCCTATACTTATGAGAGGCACTCCCGAGGGATCACGAGAATATGTTGTACCATCAAGACTTTTTAATGGACAGTTTTATGTATTGCCGCAATCACCTCAACAATTCAAACAACTTTGTATGGTTGCCGGTTTTGAAAAATATTTTCAAATTGCGCGTTGTATGCGTGATGAAGATACCAGAGGCGACAGACAACTTGAATTTACTCAACTTGATTATGAGATGTCTTTTGTTAGTCAAGAAGAAGTGTTGGCCTATACTGAAATTATGTTTATAGAACTTATAAAAAGTGTTTATCCCGAGAAAAAAATTACCCAGATATCTTTTCCTCGATTGAGCTATGCTGAATCGATGAAAAAATATAAATCAGATAAACCGGATTTGCGAGAAAATAAAGAAGATCCGAATGAATTAGCTTTTTGTTGGGTCTTAGATTTTCCGATGTTTGAAAAAAATGACCAAGGCGAAATTCAAGCGGTTCATCACCCATTTTGTTCAGTAAAACCAGAAGATAAAGAAAAATTTATGAATGGAAAAGATATTTTTTCTATTCGGGCCAATGCTTATGATTTGGTATTAAATGGATATGAATTGTCTTCCGGTTCTATTAGAATTCATGATCAAGTGGAACAAAAACAAGTTTTTAATCTGCTTAACATTTCGGAAGAAGAACAAAAAAAGAGATTTGGACATATGCTGGAAGCCTTTACTTATGGAGCGCCACCCCATGGCGGTTTTGCGCCCGGTATTGACCGCATTGTTATGATTTTACAAAATGAACCGAACATTCGTGAAGTGATTGCTTTCCCGAAGACGGGTGAGGGAAGAGATTTGATGATGGGATCTCCTTCTGAAATTTCTGACGAACAATTGAAAGAATTAGGGATAAAACTGGTGAAATAATTTTTAATGAGTTATATAATCGCAGGCAGAATAATCAGGGGAAGCAAATACGGCCAGAAAATTGGTTTCCCGACTGTAAATCTGGATAGAAGAAATTTTTTAGGAATAAAAGAAAAACCGGCATTCGGCATATATGCCGGTTCTGTTATTTTAAACAAGGGAAAGTATAAAGCCGGAATAGTAATTGGTCCGTTGGATAAAAAAGGCTTGCCTAAAATAGAAGCGCATTTGGTTGGTTTTAAGGGAAATCTTTATGGCAAGAAAGTGGTACTCAAAGTTGGTAAGTTTATAAGAAAATTTAAAAAATTCAAGACTGAGAAAGAATTAATAATACAAATTAAGAAAGATTTAAAGAAATGTTAAAACAATACACCGGTCCTTTATTAATAATCATTGCCGCGTTATTGTGGGCGTTTGACGGTGTCATTCGCCGCTATCTTTACGCTCTTCCGCCCATTACTATAATTTTCTTTGAGCATTTATTTGGTCTTATAATTTTATTTCCTTTTGTTTATAAATATATTTTAAAAACGAAATTTACTAAACGGGAATTTTTCTTGGTAATTTTAGTATCTATTTTAAGCGGACTTTTGGGAACATTATGGTTCACCACGGCTCTTCTGCAGGTACATTCCATCTCTTTCTCGGTGGTGTTTCTCTTACAGAAACTCCAACCGATTTTTGCCATCACTACGGCCAGAATTTTCTTGAAAGAACAATTAGATAAAAGATATATCAAATGGGCGTTACTTGCAATCTTTTCAGCTTTTTTTGTGACCTTTCCAAACGGGTGGATTAATTTTCAGACAGGCGAGGGGACCATTATTGCCGCTTTATATGCTCTTGGTGCTGCTTTCGCTTGGGGTTCGTCAACAACATTTTCCAAAATGCTTTTGGGGAAAATAGATTTCAAGGTCAGCACTTTTTACAGATTTTTTGTCACAATATTAATAGCTTTACCATTATTATTTTTGTTTGGTAATACGAATGGAGGAGGTTTGTCTATACCGAATTTGTCTCAGTTTGCTCTTTTAGCGCTTATCGCTGTTTCTACTGGCATGGTTGCATTACTGATTTATTACAAAGGACTTGCGAAAACTCCAGTTCATATTTCCACCATTTTGGAACTGACTTTTCCTTTTATCGCCATCTTGATAGATATGCAGTTGTATCACACAGTCCTTTTGCCTTCACAATGGATAGCCTCAATAGCGCTTGTTTTTAGTATACGCGAAGAGAATAAAATTTTGTAAAAAAAGATTTCATTCTGGCTGCTAAAATTGACATGTATAATTAGTTTATAAAGAAGATTCCTATCTTTTGACATTTTCTTAAGAAGATGTATTATTAAGCTAAATAAATAATCTTTGTTCTTTAATAATTTTTAATAAACAAGAATTGGAGGACTAAATGGTCACTGATTTTTTGAAGGAATTAGTTTCCGCGATAGAAACTATCTCAGAAGAGACTATTCATCATTTTAGTCTCTCTCTGCCAGCGGTGGGGGAAGGGGAAAAAACCACCGGAATTCTAAGTGAAGAAGGTAAAAAGATCTATTCTTTATTAATACTTAAAGAAAATGAAATAGATGAAGAAGATCTTTCTATCTTAGAAAAAGGAGAGGATTCTTCTTCAGTGGAAGAAGATAATCTTGAAGATTATAGAAGAATAATAAGGTTAGAATATGTAAATATATTATTTAATCTTAATTGATTTGATAGATTTCTTTAAAGCCTTTTGAAAAAGCCCCAAGCTTCTCAAAGGGCTTTTTCGTTTATAATCCTTTATCTGATAAATTTTTGAATTTTTTCTAAAAAGGTATATAGTATAAAGATGATAATTACTTTTAAAAATAAAGCAAAAGAGGTAAAAGGCGAAGCTCTTTTGGTGTCTGTTAGCCCTAAAAATAAGGATGAAATAGTAAAGGACCTGTCTGCGCAGGCAGGAAACGGAATAAAAACGCTTTATTTGAAATGCGACGAAAAAATGAATTTACGCAAACTTTTTTTGCTAGTGCGTAAGATGGTAATAATGGCAAAGGGAATAAAAGCGGAAAAAATTGCTTTTAATTTTTCTGATTTTAAATTTAAGGGTTTGAAAATCAATAACGAAGAACTGGCAGAAATTATTGGTTCTCAGCTTGATTTTGCCAATTATGAATTTTTAGAATATAAAACGCCGACTGAAGAAGGTTTTAATCTTGTTAAAGAAATAATTATTTGCGGTATAAACAAGAAGATACAAAAAGAAATTTTAAAAGGTCACACCATAGCGCAAGAAGTAAACAAAACTCGCTCTCTGACAAATATGCCCGGAGGAGATATGACCCCTCAAATTTTAGCCAGAAAAGCAAAAGAAGCAGTGAAAGATTTGCCGGTAAAAATTACAGTGCTCGGCGAAAAGGAAATGGAAAAACAAAATATGCAGGCCATACTTTCTGTTGGTCGCGGATCAGATGAGGAATCCAAGTTTATTATTATGGAATATACAGGCCTGCCTGCGCAGACAGGGGATAAAAAAGGGGAAAAGCCTATTGTGCTTATTGGTAAGGGTGTCACTTTTGATACTGGTGGAATAAATTTGAAACCATCAAACAGTCTGCTCGGTATGAATATGGATATGTCTGGAGGCGCGTCAGTCATCCACGCCTTAGCTCTAGTAGCAAAAATGAAATTAAAAAAAAATGTTATTGGTTTGATTCCCTCGGTTGAAAATATGGCTTCTGGAAAAAGTTATCGGCCCGGAGATATTGTCCGTTCTATGTCTGGCAAAACGATTGAAATTTTAAATACTGATGCAGAAGGGCGAGTAATTTTAGCGGATGCATTAACTTATGCTCAAAAATATAATCCGGAAGTAGTGATTGACATAGCCACCTTAACTGGCGCGGCTGTGGTTGCCCTTGGTGAAAGAGCTTCAGCCATTTTTACAGAAGATAATAAATTAGCCAAAACGCTTGAAGAATTAGGAGAAAAAACAGGGGATTATGTTTGGCGTTTACCTTTATGGGAGGAATATGAAAATGAGATAAAAGGAACTTTGGGTGATTGGACCAATATCCACAATAAAGATTCCCGTTATGGCGGAGCGATTTATGCAGCCATATTCTTATATCAGTTTATAAAAGGCTACAAATGGGTACATTTAGACATTGCCCCCCGTATGACCGCAATGCAGGGCGAAAACCTTGCCCAAGGTGCCCTAGGCTCTCCTGTAAGGCTTTTATATAAGTTTATTGAAAAATACAAATAAAGAGTCCAAAATAAAAACTCTTTACTTGGCATACTTTTTATAAACCATTAAGAAAATAAAAAATAAAATAAGATGAAAAATTATGCAAAAGTAGGGAATAGAAAAGGCAAACCAGGATATCGCACCCCTTCCACTTTCCGGGCCAGAAAAAATTTCCAAGTGGGGAGGATTAAGGTTGGGGATAAAAGGGGAATAGAAAATTTATGAAAAATATATTTGAACAACTTACAGATTTATTGAAAAAAGACGAGCGTCTTGTTTCGCAAGACAGCATACTTATGAAAAATCTAAAATTTACAAATCTTGCGATATTTATAATCTTTTTGGGAATTGCCTTAATTGAAGTTTTTCAAAAACAAAATTGGCTAAAAGTTGCACTCTTTTTAGCTTTAGGAGTAATATCTCTTTGGGCAGATTTTCGAAAAATTAGAATGATAATAAGAATATGTTATAATATATTTATTAACAGTAATTTTCGCCAGAGGCGGATCAGCCTTAGGCTGAAATAAAAACCTTACTATTTGATAAAAATAAATTTGATTAAATCAAGATATATCAATTTTGATTAAATTGGCCTGTGGTTTATATTTAAGAGGATCATGTTGAAATTTTAACTGAAAAAGGTAAATATTTTGCATTAAAAATTAAAGAAAAATAGATTGAGATTTAGTTTGTTTATTATGTTATAATAAGAATATGTCAAAGAACTACTTAAAGAAAATTTTAAATATAAGCGAACCCTACTTAAAAAAATCTTTTTCAAAAGGGAGACTTGAGGAGTTTTTTGATGCAATAAATTTTATTTATAATTTTAAAAAACGCGAAGATATAGTAAAGAATTTTTCTGACAAATATATAGAGTTTATAAAAGAAGATTACCAAAGACAATATCAAGGAACTAATGAAAAGTTAAATAATTTTTTAGAAAAAAAAGATGATGGTGTAAAAATAGTCTGGGGAGATTGTTACAATACAATGAAAGCTATGAAATCAGAATCGATTCATTGTATGGTTACCTCTCCCCCATATTATAATGCCAGGGACTATTCTAATTGGAAAAATATGGATGATTATTTTCGTGACATGCAAAATATAATAAAAGAAGCTTATAGGGTTTTAGATAATCATAGAGTTTTTGTCTTTAACGTAGGAGATGTTTTTGATAATGATAATTTAAAAACCGAATCAGTTTGGGGAAAAAGAAGATTACCACTTGGTGCTTATTTTATAAAAATATTTGAAGAGGAAGGTTTTACCTTTGTTGATGATTTTATCTGGGATAAAGGGGAAGTGCAAAGCGAGAGGCACAAAAATGGTGATAAGCCATATCCATTTTATCAATATCCCGCAAATTGTTATGAACATATTTTAATTTTTCATAAACATAGATTAGATGAAACTCGTTATCCTTGTCCAGTATGTGGTACATTAAAAGTTAATGGTAATACACAATCAGAAATAGGATTACGAAGTTGGGAATGTAAAAATTTTGAATGTTTTGAAAGAAGTAAAAGTAATAGGGGGAAAAGATTTTCATTAAAAACCCTTACTACACAATCTCATCAGGAAAAAGAATACGGTATTCCAGAAGAATTTATTAAAAAATGGCGTAGGGATATAATTAAATTTTCACCCGTTATAAAAATTAATTCAAAAGGTGAAAATACTCTAGGGCATACAGCACCTTTTCCTGAAAATATTCCTGAATTTGCTGTAAGGATGTATAGTTATAAAGGTGAAAAAGTTTTAGATCCTTTTGGAGGAAGTTTTACTTCTATTATTATAGCAAAAAAATTAGACAGAATTGGAATTGGAATTGAACTGAATAAAAGAATGTTTAGAGAAGCAAGTTTAAAAAATATAAAAAAAAATTTATTGACTTTGTTTGATAAAAAAGATATAAAAATATCTGAATATGATCATGAAAAACAATAAAAAATCTACTGTTAATTTAAGCACCAAGCATTTTTCTAGATATGGAGAATTCCTAGTTTCTTTTGAATTATCTAAATATGGATGGAATGTATATAATCCAGTTTATGATGAATATATTGATTTGCTCATTCATAAACACGTTTGTAATAATTGTGGAAAAAATTGGAATCTCACACCAGCTTTAGTCTGTAAAAAATGTGGTAAAGACTTTTCTAAAACTCAAAAGAATAAAATTGTTGCAAAAAAAATATGTCAGAATTGTAAAACTATAATGATAGGCAATAAGACTAGATGTACTAAATGTAAATCGGAAGACTTAATAAATATACCAAGTTGTGATAAATGTGGAGGAGAAGTAGAAATGTTCGATCATTTTTGTGAATGTGGAAGCAAAAAATATATTACAAAATTTAGAACAATTCAAGTAAAAAGCTCTCGTATTGAATATAAAAGTGGTAAATCAAAGAATACATATGCAGTAGATATGAAACCCAGAGATTTAATAAAAGATGAATTTCATTTCTATATTTGGTGTTTGATAGACGATGATGACCGTTCCCACTTTTTAGTTTTGTCAGTTAAAGAATTTGTAAAAATGATGGGTGAATCAATTAAAGGAATTTCTTTTTTTAAAGACCAAGATCGGCAGCATTTTAGTAGTAAAGATTTTGGTAGATGGAAAGTATTTTTAAATAAATTTAATAAATTAGAATAAATAATTTTTTAATGAGTTTATGTATTAAAATATGCTATAATTGTTTATATTATTAATTAACCAAGCCGCCTATGCTTTAGCTACGGCGAGCCGAAGAAAAATCATATGGAATTAAAAGCTTTATGTATGAAGTGTAGAGATGCTAATAGAAAGCCAACCATGCAGACGATGACAAACCCTATCGTTACAAAGAATGACAAGGGACGATATTCAGCTAAGGGTACTTGTGCTAAGTGTGGAGGCAATATGTTTAAGTTTCTTTCTCAAGCAGATGCAGAGAAATTGGGCTAATTATTAGTTTAATAAAACAAATACATGGCAAAAGGAGACGGGCATAGAAAAGAAAAAAAGAAACCAAAAAAGGCAAAGAAATAATCAACAAGGAAAAACTTTGACCTATTTTGCTTAAATAAAAAAAGACTTCATAAGTTTGGGTACAAATGAAGTCTAAATGGGTTTAGAGGAGTAAATAGTGAGGGGTACTATCCTTTTTTTATTTGATTTTTATCTAAAAGAACAATACTTATTTACCTGTATAGTATATCATACCTTGTTTAATTTGTCAAGTAATAAAAAAAAGATATTATGATACAATAGAAATACAAATAAATAGTTTATATCAAGAGTGGTGGAACCCTCCTTCATTAAAACTACGGAACGGAGAACGAGAATTGGGAGGAATTTTTATTTTTTATGCAAAAGACAGCAGAATTTGTCAGTCCCAAACATCCGGATAAAATTTGTGATTTTATTGCGGATAGTATTTTAGACGCTTATTTAGAAGGTGATAAAAACAGTCATGTAGCCATAGAAGTAATGGGCGGACATAATTTAATAACCATAAATGGCGAAGTAACTTCGAAATCGAAACCGGATGTTGAAGCTATAGTAAAAAAGATTGTGGGTAATGATTACAAAATTATTTCAAATATAGCTTTGCAAAGTGCAGAAATTAAACAGGGAGTAGATAAGGGCGGGGCGGGAGACCAAGGAATTATGAAAGGTTATGCCATCTCGAAGACGAACACTTATATGCCTCTTGAATACGAATTAGCCAGAAATTTATGCCAGAAAATATTTGAGGTATATCCTCATGACGGAAAAACCCAAGTGACCATAGAAGGAAATAAAGTTATCACTGTGGTAGCGAGTTTCCAAAATACAAAGAATGAAGAACTTTTAAAACTGGTAAAAAGTATTATTAAAGCAAACAAATATTTGATAAATCCGGCGGGAGAATGGAGACATGGCGGGTTTGATGCAGACACGGGCTTATCCGGGAGAAAGCTGGTTATAGACAGTTATGGTCCTGAGATACCCATTGGAGGCGGTTCCTTTTCCGGCAAGGATTATACAAAAGTAGATAGGTCTGGTGCTTATATGGCCCGTAAAATTGCAGTTGATTTATTAAAAAAGAATAAGGCGAAAGAAGTTTATACAAAACTTGCCTATGCCATAGGTAAAAGTGACCCGGTCATGGCGGTAGCTGTGATAGACGGGATAGAGGAAAAAATTACCGGTTATGACCTTAGTCCTCAAGGAATATATAAGTATTTAAAATTAGGTAAAGTGAAATTTGCTGACACTTGTATCTGGGGACATTTTGGTAGAGGTTTTGAATGGGAATAAATTTTCTTTAAGAACTATCGCTAAAATATCAAAATAAGTATATAATATAAAGGTGAATCCTACGGAAACTGAAACATATCAAATTAAAACCGATGCTTTTGAAGGGCCGTTTCATTTATTGCTTTCTTTAATAGAAGAAAGAAAATTTTTTATTAATGATTTGTCTTTAGCGCAAGTAACGGAAGACTACTTGAATTATGTTAATAAATTAGAAAAACAAGATCCGTCTGAAATTTCAAGTTTTATAGTGGTGGCGGCTACTCTTATTTTAATAAAGTCAAAATCACTTTTGCCTAATCTTAATTTAACTGCTGAAGAGGAAGGCGATATACGTAATCTAGAAGACAGATTAAAATTGTATGAACTTTATACTAAACTTTCGATAAATATTAAAAATGCATTTGGTAGAAAAATAATTTTTGCGCCCTTGGAAAGAAAAAATGATTTTCTAGTATTTCTACCAGATGATCAAATTACAAAGGAGAGCATGATGATTTTTGCCCGCGATGCACTGGGCAAAGTTCCTAAAAAAGTTTTTTTGCCGGAAGTGGAAGTTAAAAAAGTGATAAGCATAGAAGAAATGATTTCTAGATTAACGGAAAGGATTGAAAAAACCCTGGAAGTAAGTTTTAAAAATTTTTCCGGAGTGGCAAAAACACGAGAAGAAAAAATAATTGTAATTATCGGTTTTCTTGCTATGCTGGAACTTGTCAGGCAAGGAATACTGCATGCGGTGCAGGAGAATATTTTTGAAGATATTATTATTAAGAAAAATAGTGAGTGAAGCGAATATATTTTTCTAACCCTATTAAATAAATTTTGCTTTCGCAAAATTTGTCCAAGGGACATTTAACAGGGTGATGATTTTTATACTCACTACGTTTGTTAAAAATCAATCATGCATTTAGAACAAAAAATTGAAGCAATACTTTTTTTTAAGGGAGAGCCGATGTCTAGAAAAAAATTGGCGGAATTTTTGGGCGTAGGGCAGGTGGAAATAAACGAAGCCCTAGAAAAATTAAAAGAAAATTTGAAAAATAGGGGAATAGTATTGCAAGAAAAAGAAGATGAAATTGCGTTGGGCACGGCCTCGGAACTTTCCAAGCTTATAGAAAAATTGCAAAAAGAAGAATTGAATAAAGAACTTTCCAAAGCAAGCTTGGAAACACTATCTATTATTCTTTATAAAAATGGAGTAAATCGGTCTTTAATTGATTATATACGGGGGGTAAATTCCAGTTTTACCTTACGGGCGCTTTCTATCAGAGGATTAATAGAGAAAAATTTGGACCCTGAAGACAATAGACGCTATATTTATAAACCTACTTTTGAATTGCTTTCCTTTTTGGGCGTAAAGTCGGTGCAAGAATTGCCGGAATATGATGCAGTGAATAAATCAATAGAATTTTCTGCTCAAAATTTAGCAGACCTGTCTGCGCAGGCAGGAGAGTTAAAAAACGAAACCAATGCCTGAAAAAAATAATTTCTTATTTTTTATTTTAATTATTTTTGCCTTAGAGGCAATTTTATTTTCTATTGGAAACGAGAAATTGGATACCGCCTTTTTAAACAAAGAAAATAAATTTGTAAAAATACAAAAGGCGCTGGCAGATATTCCCATGCAAGCCGAAGCGTTTTCTGTTCATGATGAAACTTTAAATAGAAAAATTTATGGGAAAAACGATGATACAGTAATGCCTCTCGCTTCTTTAGCTAAGATTATGACTATTATCACTGTTTTAAATAATCGTAATACGAACGATACTATATTAGTTTCTGCAAGAGCAATCAAGGAAGAAGGGGATTATGGTTTGTTTGTGAATGAAAAATTTAAAATCGGAGATCTTGCGAAATTTACTTTGATAGGTTCTGCTAATGATGGTGCTTATGCTCTTTCTGAAAATAGAAATAATCTTTTGGAAAAGATGAACAGTAAAGCGCGAAAAATCGGTATGCAGAACACTTTATTTTTAAATTTCACGGGATTAGATATTAATGAAAATTTTTCCGGGGCTTACGCATCTGCCCAAGATGTTAATGTTATGACTATATACGCCCTGAAAGCGTATCCAGAAATTTTTAAGGCTAGTGTTCTGTCTGAAATAAATGTAAAATCCGAATCTGGTTTTGACCATAATATAAAAAATACCAATGATGTTTTAAAGAAAATTCCTAATCTATTATTTTCCAAAACAGGATTTACTCCGCTAGCCGGAGGTAATTTAACCATAATATACCAGAACGAATATAAACATAATATTGCTATTACCGTTCTTGGTTCGACGCCAGAAGGCAGATTTTCTGATATGGAGAAAATTATAGATACATTGTATAATTTGGGATATGGAAGCTAAAAAGGTATAATCTCTTTATGCTTTTAAATTTAGTTAAAATTTTTTTACCAATGATGCTGGCCTTCTTGATGGGGCTTTTTATTACTCCATTCGCCACTCATTTTTTCTATAAATACAAAATGTGGAAAAAATATTCCCGGAATGGTGTCACTTTGACAGAATTTCAAAAAATTCATAATGAAAATGAGGAACTTAAAACCCCTCGAATGGGTGGAATAATAATTTGGATTTCAATACTTTTTTCAACTTTGATTTTTTATTTAATATCGATTTTATTTCCTTCCGCAGTTACTGAGAAGATAAATTTTTTGAGTAAAAATCAAACTCTCATACCTCTTTTGGTTTTACTTTTTGGTTCCTTTTTAGGGCTTTGGGATGATTTGATACAAATTTATGGCAAGGGGAAGATTGCCCATGATGATGTATCTTGGCGTAAATGGAAAGTATTTTTAGTGCTTTCTATTTCTTTTTTGATCGGACTTTGGTTTTATTATAAATTGGGAATGATATCTATTCATGTTCCATTTGGTGGAGATATGTATTTAGGTATTTTGATTATTCCATTTTTTATTTTAGTTGCCTTGGCAACTTTTTCAGGCGGAGTGATTGATGGCTTGGATGGACTCTCCGGCGGAGTGTTGGCTTCAATTTTCGCCGCATACTCGGTCATAGCATTTACCAATAATCAAATAGATATAGCTGCATTTTCAGCAGTTGCTACGGGGGCTATATTGGCCTTTCTTTGGTTTAATATTCCACCAGCCAGATTTTATATGGGAGAAACAGGCATCATAGGACTCACTATTACTCTGGCTACTCTGGCATTTTTAACTGATTCAGTTTTAATCCTTCCTGTTGTAGCCATGCCTCTTGTAGTAAGTTCCGGTTCTGTTATTTTGCAAGTTATTTCAAAAAAATTGAGAAATGGAAAAAAAATATTTCGACTGGCACCTATTCATCACCATTTTGAGGCCTTGGGTTGGCCGTCTTACAAAGTCACTATGCGTTTTTGGGTTTTATCTGTTGCTTTTTCTATTATTGGCATAATTTTAGCAGTTATCAGTAGGTAAAATGAAAGAAAAAAAAATTGATAGATTTTTTTTAATAATAGTTTCTCTTTTGATATCCATCGGAGCGGCTATGTTTTTTTCTGCATCTTTGGGAGTTTTAGCCAAAAGCGGGGAGACTTTTTATTCAGTACTTTTTAGCCAATTAATTCTCGGCTTTGGCTTTGGCTTTCTTGGTATGTATTTTGCTTTAAAAGTAAATTATAAATTCTGGCGCAAATATTCTTTTTATATTTTTTTAGGATCAATCATTCTTACGGCTGCGGTTTTTATTCCTTCCTTGGGATGGAGTCATCTGGGAGCAGAGAGGTGGATTCAACTTGGACCATTAAGATTCCAGCCAGTGGAAATTTTAAAATTTGGATTTATAATTTATCTAGCTGCTTGGCTTTCTTGGGCCAAAAACAGAGTCCAAGATTTTAAATTTGGCATTCTTCCTCTTTTTATATTGCTTACCATAATTGCTGTCATTTTGTTTAATCAGCCAGACACCAAAAGCTTTATTTTGATTGCCGTAACAGGATTTTGTATGCTTTTTATTTCTGGTGTGTCCACCAAATGGATTGCTTTACTAGGGGTGGGATCTTTAGTAGCTCTTGGATCTCTCGTTTTTTTTACTCCTTATCTTCAAGAGCGGGTAAAAACTTTTATTGATCCATCCCAAGACCCTCGGGGATCTTCTTATCAAATACAGCAATCCCTGATAGCTATTGGTTCAGGTGGAATCTTTGGCAGGGGATATGGTCAGAGTATTCAAAAATTTAGTTATCTGCCAGAACCGCAAGGGGATTCTATTTTTGCCGTTTTGGGCGAAGAATTAGGTTTCGTGGGAAGTGTTTTCCATTGACAGGGGTGCCATTAGTTTTTATGAGTCATGGAGGTACTTCGCTTATGGTGTATCTTATGGCCGTGGGTATAGTGTTTCAAATATCAAAATTTCAACATAAAAATAATTAATCAAAATCATGAAAATAGTATTCACAGGAGGAGGAACAGGAGGGCACTTTTATCCGATTATTGCTGTTGCTCAAAGAGTCAACCAAATAATAAGTAAAGAGAATATAATAGGAGCCAATCTTTATTATCTTTCTGATAGTCCTTATGACAAGGAAGTACTTTTAGAAACCGGACTTTTGTATGAAGGAGTAAAGGCTGGGAAAATGCGTACTTATTTTTCTTTAAAAAATTTCTCTGATATTTTTAAAATGTTTTTTGGTACCATAAATGCAATATATAAGATGTTTTCAATTTATCCAGACGTGGTGTTCGGTAAAGGAGGTTATGCTTCATTTCCGGCTATTTTTGCAGCCAGGATTCTATGTATTCCCGTTTTAATCCACGAATCGGATTCTGTGCCCGGCAGAGTAAACAAATGGGCTGGGCATTTTGCTAAAAGGGTGGCCATTTCTTTTGAAGAAACAGCTGACTATTTTCCCCCAAAATCAGTGGCATGGACAGGACATCCGATAAGAACTGAAATAGAACATCCTGCCTCTCCCAAAGAAGCGTTTGAATATTTTAAACTAGAATCAAGCTTGCCAGTTGTTTTAATTTTAGGTGGTTCTCAAGGCGCAGAGCTTATAAACAACACAGTACTTGACGCCTTGCCGAGACTTATTAAAAATTTTCAAATTATACATCAAACAGGAGTAAATAATTTTAAAAGTGTTGCTGGACAAGCGCAAGTAATCCTCGCCTCTAATCAGGAAAAAGTAAGATATTTACCTTTTGCTTTTTTAAATCCTCTGGCTATGAAAATGGCGGCCGGAGTAGCGACAGTTATTATTTCTAGAGCAGGATCAACTATTTTTGAAATAGCATCCTGGGGGATTCCGTCAATTATTGTTCCGATTACTACTACTAATGGCGATCATCAAAGAAAAAATGCTTTCAACTATGCTCATGTCGGAGCTTGCACTGTCATTGAAGAGATGAATATGACGGCTAATATTTTAAGTTCGGAGATTGAAAGAATAATAAACGATAAAGCAATTTGGAATAATATGGCAAATAGTGCCAAAGCTTATAATAAGCCTGATGCTGCCTACAAGATTGCCCGTGAGCTGGTGGATATAGCTTTGAACCATGAGAAATAAGTGTTAAAATAGATGGATGAAAGAAAAAGTTATCACAAGATTTGCCCCCAGTCCGACGGGCTATTTGCATTTGGGGGCATATAGGACAGCTATTTTCTCTTATCTTTATGCTAAAAAACATAATGGTGCTTTCGTGCTTCGGATAGAAAATACTGATAGAGTAAGATCCACAAAAGAATATGAAGAAAATATAATTGAAAGTCTAAAATGGCTTGGACTTTCTTATGATAGATTTTATCGACAATCTGAACACGTGGAGACTCATAAAAAATATCTTGAAAAAATGATAAAAGAGGGGAATGCTTATCTCTCTCAAGAAGAAGCAAAAGATGGAAGTAAAAAAATGAAGGAAATTATCCGATTTAAAAATCCCAATATTGATATCAGCTTTGAAGATGAAATAAAAGGCAAAGTTGTAATGAATACTAAAGATTTGGGAAATTTCGTAATTGCAAAAAATTTAAATGAACCGTTATTTCATTTGGCAGTAGTAGTGGACGATTTTGAAGCAGGCATTACTCATGTAATAAGAGGAGAAGACCATACTTCCAATACTCCGCGACAAATATTGATTCAGCGAGCTATAGGTGCCCCGACTCCTGTATACGCGCATTTGCCGTTAGTCTTAGGCCCAGATAAATTAAAGCTTTCTAAACGTCGAGGAGCACAACCCATCAATTATTATAAAGAAATGGGATTTCTTCCTGATGCAATTTTAAATGGGGTGGCATTTATCGGCTGGAATCCAGGCACTGATCAGGAAATTTTTACTCACGATGAATTAGTGAAAGCTTTTGATTTTTCCAAAGTGCAAAAAAGTCCGGCTATTTTTAATGAAGAAAAATTAGAATGGTTTAATAAGGAACATATTAAAAAACTTTCGGTAGAAGAATTAAAAAATAAAATTTTTGAATATTTGCCAAACAATTTGAAAATAGAAAGAATTATTCCAATTATCGCCGAAAGAATTTCCAAATGGAATGATGTAAAAGATATGGTGACAAGAGGGGAGTTAGATTTCTTTTACAAAGAACCCAAATATGAAAAGGAAAAGTTAATTTATAAAAATTCTTCTTTAGAAAAAACCGCCAGTAATTTAAAAGAAAGTGTGATGGCCTTAGAAAAATTAAGTGAAAAAGATTTTACAAAAGAGAATGTAAAAAATATTTTGATGAAAATAACAGATAGATTAGAAAGCAGGGGAGAGTTATTGCATCCTGTTCGATATGCCCTTTCTGGGCTTGATAAATCTCCCGACCCATTTGTTATAGCCGAGGTTTTAGGAAAAAATGAAACTTTATCACGACTACAAAAAGCAATCTAAAGCATTTTCTTTATTTTTATTGGGAATTTTGTTAGTGATTCCTTTTGTTTTTTCTTCTGCCCAGACAGCCCAAGAACTAAATGAAAAAATAAATCAAAAAAATGCGGATATAAATAAGCTGGAGAAAGAAATAAAATTATATCAAGCAGAAATTGATGACTTAGGAAAACAAAAAAATTCTTTGGACGTTTCTTTAAAACAACTGGATTTAACCCAAAAAAAATTAGTGGCTGATATTGCTGTTACTCAAAATAAGATAGATAAAACAAATTTCAAGATAAAAGAATTAAGTTTAGAGATAAATAATAAAGGAGATATTATTTCAAATGATATAGAAGCTATATCTTTAGCTATTAGAAAAATGAATGAGCTCGAACAGAATGATGTGTTAGCGACCATCTTATCGGAGAATGATTTTACCATAATTTGGAATGATATAGATAATATGGCTACGGTCAGTGACAAGATCAGAGAAACAATAATTAATCTAAAACAGATAAAAAATGACTTAGAAGATACCAGAAAAGAAACAACAGATGCCAAGAATGAATTATTAGCTTTAAAATCTAAACTAGCCGACCAGAAAAAAATAGTAGATCAGAATACGGCAGAAAAAAAGAAATTATTGACTCAAACAAAAAATAGCGAAGCCAATTATCAAAAATTATTAAAAGATAGGCTGGCTAAGAAAGATGCATTTGAAAAAGAACTTGAAGCGTATGAATCGCAATTAAAATATATTTTGGATCCTTCCTCTCTTCCGGGAAAAGGAGTATTGTCTTGGCCCTTGGATTATATTTATATAACCTCTCCTTTTGGTCCCAGGGCTGGCGGAATTCATCGGGGAGTGGATTTCAGAGCACCTGTCGGCACACTCGTTAAAGCTATGTCAGATGGTGTAATAGCGGGAATAGGCGATACAGACACGCAATGTTCAGGGGTTTCTTACGGACGTTTTATTTTAATAAAATATAATAATGGCTTGGCTAGCACTTATGGTCATTTATCTCTTATAAAAGTTAAAAAAGGACAGAAAGTGTCAAGAAATCAAGTCATTGGTTATACGGGAAATACCGGCTATTCTACCGGCCCTCATCTTCATATTTCAATTTATCCTGAAGATGCTGTTGACGTAAAAAGTCTCCCAAGCAAATCTTGTCCCGGGAAAGTTCTTACTCAACCAATAGCGGCCACCAACGCTTACCTGGATCCGATGTATTATTTGCCTCCTTACAAATAAAATTTAAATGAACAGTTTTTATTGCCAAGTAACAATAAAAATAGTAAAATATAGTCAAATGAGAAGTAAACAGAGCGGATTTTTAAAATTGATAATCTTTATAATTGTTGTTTTATTTTTAATAAAATATTTTAATGTTTCTGTATCTGATATTCTTGATTGGTTTAAGGCATTATTTAATATAGCGTTTTTTAACTAAAATTACAATGATAAAGATTGGTGAAAAAAAAAGAGGAATAAGCATTATTGGAGTTTTATTTTTGGGGTTTGTTCTTCTTTTAGTGCTCAGTTATTTTAAAATAAGCATCAGGTCAGTAATAGAAAATCCTGAAGCGCAAGATAATATAAACTACGTCGGGGGAGGGACTAGAAATTTGTGGAATGATTATCTTAAAAAACCCACCTCTTATCTTTGGAATAATGTTTTCGTAAATATTTTTTGGCAATCTTTTATTAATAATATGGAACGGATTAGAGATGGCCAGCCGACAGATTATGAAACTGCTGCTCCTACTGTTAATAGGGAATAGCTTTTTTCTTTATATATTGAAATTAACACTATGTCGCACAATATATCTTTTCCGACATATAATCATTTACACGAGCTGGAAAGCTCATAACCGGCGCTTTGAGCTTCTGTAGAGGTTGCAAAGTATATCCTATTTTCTTGTTTGATAGTTTTTCCGGCAGAACAACCTAGAGAATAATATTTAGTTCCCCTATTTGAAGCAAAAAAATTTCCCAAAATTGATTTTTGAGAATTTTGTAAAATATTTGAATTTGAGGACAAATCAATTGAATTTTGGTTTATAGACTCCAAGGTATTAGCTTCTTGGTTTGAATATTCTATTTTTATACCAGAATTAGCATTGTCTTTTGATAATCTGCCTAATTCAAATGAACCTAAACCGACTAAAATAATAATGATAATGACCAAAATATCTTTACCTTTATCACTTTCTATCCAGTGTTTTATGAGTGGCTTGATTTTTTCCATATAATTGTTTATACTTGTAATTACCTCATTATAAGTAATTTTAAATATTTAGTCTATGGCACATAGAAAAGCCGGTGGAACAGCCAAAAACTTAAGAGATTCAAACCCCAAATACCTTGGTACTAAACTTGCAGATGGCCAAAAGGCGCAATCAGGCTCTATTATCGTTCGTCAACGCGGTACGGTCATTGTGGCGGGTAATAATGTATCAATGGGCAGAGACCACACCCTTTTTGCTTTAAAGTCTGGTACGGTCAAATTTGGCTCTAGACGCAAGACTTCTTTTAACGGCAGAACAATAGCGAAAAAAGTGGTAAATGTAGTTTAAATATCAACTGAAAATCCCCTGCCGAGGGGATTTTTTATGCTCTTTCTACGATAAGCTTGAATGAAGATTTTTTGCTTACCCCGCCGTCGGCGGTGGTTTTTATAACAATCGGGATTTCAAATTCCCCTATTTCTTTTATTTGTTTTTCTAGAACAATAAATTTTTCATCTATTTGAGCATGATATTCTTTTTCCATAGCCTTTGCCAACATTTTTTCGTGAATAGCAGAAAAAAGATGGCCTTTTTCATCCGCTTTTGCTTTTATGGTGATAATTTTATCTTTTATTTCATCTAAATTTTTGATTAGGAGATCTTCCCGTACTTCCCTTTCAATAACTATTTCTTTTTTTCGTCTCTCAATTTCCGCCGTGGCTTCGGCAGTTGCCTTCACGGCCCATTTTTTAGGAAACAAAAAATTCACGGCATAACCGTCGCTCACTTTTTTTATGTCGTATTTTTTACCTACTCTGGGTATGTCCTGTAAAAAAATCACTTGCATATTTTATTTTTTCGGCCAGTTGTTTAATAATTCTACCGCCTTATTCAACTGCGGATCTATTTTTTCTTCAAGATCTTTCTTAGTAATGAGTATTTCATAATCAGGAATCAGACCTTTTTCAGAAATAGAATTACCATCAGGGGTCAGCCATTTAGCCACTGTAATTTTCAAAATTGTATCCGGGGTTACTTTTACAACTTCTTGAACAGAACCCTTACCATAACTTTTTTCCCCTATCAAAAAAGCTTTTTTATAATCTTGCATTGCCCCAGCGAAAATTTCGGAGGCTGAAGCAGAACCATTATCTATTAAAATAGCAAACTTTAACTTATCAGAAAAAATATTATAACCCTGACTCCTATATATTTTAGGATTTGTGTTATTTCCATAATCTTCTGTTACCACAGTTTTACCTCCTTCCAAAAACCAACTAGACATGCTGACAGCCGCGTCTAAATATCCTCCAGGATTTCCTCTTAAGTCAAGCAGTAATTTATCAGATTGAAATAAGGAGAATTCCTTCAATGCTTTGCGAAAAAGATTAGCCGAATTAGCAGAAAAACTATAAAGTTTTATGACAAAAATACCGTCTTTTCTTAATTCTGTATCAAGAGTAGGTATGTTAATAATATCTCTCACAATTTTTATTTCCTTCGGTTCTTTATCTCCTTCATGTAAAATTGTGAGTGCTACCGTTGTGCCTACCTCTCCCCTGATTAATTTTATTGCTTTTTCTACACTTAAACCAGAAGTGGTCAGATCATTAATTTTGAGAATTTTATCGCCTGATTTTATATTAACTCTATAAGCAGGAGTGTTTTTGAGAGGAGCAATTACCGTAAGCGTTTTATTTTTTACGCCGATTTCTATGCCAACTCCTCCAAAATTTCCCTGTATATCATCTTCAAATAACTTTGCTTCGTCCGGTTTGAAAAATACACTATAGGAATCATCTAAAGAATCTACCAGCCCCGAAATAGCCCCGTAAATCTTATCTTCATCACTTATTTTGCTAGCATTTGGATATTTCTCATTAATATTGTTCCAGACTTTCCAAAATGGAGAAAAATCAGCTTCTGTGGCGACGGCAGTTTCTTTTCCCAATAAATTTTCTACTTTGCTAATCTCCGGTCTTTTATTAAATCCTATATAAACACCTAAACCAAAAAAAAGGGCTACGAGCAGTATAGTAGCAAAGGCGCGTCTTGTTTTAAAATATTCTGAAATGAAATTGTTTTTAAAAGTCATTAAAATTGTTCTTTGTTTAAATCGGCAGGTTCTTGGGGTTTAATTTGATTTTCCTTGAAGTTATTATTTTCAGAAAAATTATCAAAAGTTTTTTCTGCTGTCTCCCCTGCTTTGAAATCCTTGTATAGCATATAAGTAAGATAAATGAGTCCTAAACCGGTGACAGAAAACAAAACATTCTTTAGAGAATATGGAAACCCTAAATATGGCAATATCGTCACCCAAACACTTAAACCGAAAATTATTTTTACTTTACTCATTTGTCTATTATAGCGTAAAAGCCTATAAAAAATCAAGAACAAACGAAAACTTTATTCTTGATTTTTTTAGAAATATTCCGGAGTATTTATAGACATCCAATCCAAAAGCTGGCGCATTATGGAAGAAGCACCTACGCTATTTGAAGAAGGACCGGCTTCCATCATTATGCTGAATGCATATTGTGGGTTTTCATACGGGAAAAAGCCGATAATCCAAGAATTAACTTTATTTTTATTTACACCTAACTGCGCCGTACCGGTTTTAGCAGCTACTTGCACATAAGATACGTTAAGCAATGAAGAAGTTCCCACCAAAACACTCTGTCTCATTCCTTCATGAACAACGTCAAAATATTCTTTTTTAAAATCTATCTTTAAAATATTCTTCTCTTTTTCTATGTCTCCTAAAATATAATGAGGAGTAACAAGCGAACCATAATTTGCCATAGCGGATACTGCCCGGGTCATTTCCATAGGAGTTACCTGAAAACCATATTGTCCAATGGCTGTGTGATATGTATCTCCTATGCGCCACAGTTCACCATTAAAGTTTTTTATTTTCCATAAAGGACTGGGAATTACGCCTCCTTTTTCATCCGGTAAGTCAATACCGGTTTTCTCTCCAATGCCAAAAAGTTTGGCGTATTTTTCAATATTTACTATACCCATACCTTTTTGCTCTTCAAAACCACCTCCTATTTCATAAAAATAAACATCACTTGATACAGCTAGAGCCTCTCGCATATCTACCCATCCGTGTGCCTTCCAATCTTTAAAGACAGTTTTTTGGTCGGGGAAATATGGATTGGGGATGGAAATAGAGCCTGTAGACAATATTTTTTTATATGGATCAATTATACCTTCTACCAATGCTCCGAAGGCAAAGAAAGGTTTTACAATAGAACCGGGTGTATAAAGACCAGATATGGTTCTATCCAAAAAAACTTTTCTTTTATCATTTAAATAACTTTCAATTTTTTTTGTATCTTGCCCTAAAGAAAGAATTTCAGAATCATATTCTGGAAAACTAACAGAAGCTAATATTTCTCCATTTCTAATGTCAATTAATATTCCTACTCCGCCTGTAAAAAAATTACTTTGTGCTAAATTTTTAATTAAAGTATGTAATTCTGTTTGAATACGTGAGTCAATAGTAGTTATTATATCAGTACCACGTTTGGGAGCATTAACAATATTCTCTGAATGGATTTCTTTACGCGCATCTATTTCTACTATTTTTGAACCATTTTGACCCTTTAGTAGTTCATTATATTGTTTTTCTAATCCATCTTTGCCAATAAATTCACTTTGCCAATAATTTCCCGCCTTATCTTGCATTGGATAACTTACATAACCTAAAAGGTGCGAAAATCCAGGTGCTAAATATGTACGGATAGCAATGGGTATATTTACTTCTTTTTTATTCCAAGCGAGTTCTATCATATTTCTGTCATAAATAATTCCCCTGTCACTGAAAATGATTTGTTTTTCTAAGACATTATTTTCACTTCTGTTCAAAAATGCTTCACCTTTTTGTATTTGAAGATATTCAAGTCTAGTTAAAAATGTTCCTAAAAATAACAAGAAAAAAACGCCAATAAGAGAAATAGTTTTTTTGGAAATTGGTCTTTCTATTCGGCCCTCAAACTGCTGACGATCAAAATTTTGCAGATTTTTAGAATCAAGAAAAATTTCGTCAGGTTCTACGAAATTTTCTTTTTCAATAATTCTATTATTATTAAGGACAAGAAAGAAATAATAAGGGAAACAAAAAATATGCCTAAAAATCTGACTTCTCTTACTCCATAAAGTAAATCAGAAATGAAAAACAAAACAACACCTTCCCAAAAGAAAGAGAAATAAGTCATTGCTCCCAATACCAATATCACAGATAGCCAGAAAGGTAGATAGAGAATCGAGAATAATATTAATAAAGAGATAAAAACTCGGAGTATCATAATTCTATTCTACACGCTTAAATTTAAAATACAAATCTTATTTTAAAAGATTTTCTTCCAAATAAAACGTAAAATAAAAAAGACGATAACAATTAGAAAGCCGTAAAATAAAATTTTGTTATTTAAGATAAGAGAGAAAATGGTAAGTAGAAACACTTCTACATACTTTAACGGTTTTAATAGCGGATTTGTTTTAGTATTTTCCTTAGATGTTGTTTTTTTAGCATCTAAAATTTTAATTTCACTTTTTATTTCTTCCTTTTTATTGTCTGATGCAATATTTGTATTTATCCTAAATTCTTCCAAGGTGCTGACAGTAGAAACTATCGGTTCAGCGATAAAATTTGGTGTTTTCTCTTCTATTATTTTTTTTATATCTGAAACGGTTGTGCCGGTATTTGTTTCAGAATTTACTTCAGGGTTCTCTTTAGAAATTATCTTTTTTGAAACTGTACGTGAATTCTTTTCTGTTTCATTTTCGGCCAAATAAACTTCTTCATACTTCCCTTTTGATACCAGAAATTTTGCATTTTCTATTTTGGCAAAAATAGTATGATCGCCGACTGTTACAGTCCAATCAATGGATATATCGTTTGCTGTTTTGGCAGGCAGAGTAAATTCTTTTTTACCCAACAAAACTGTTTTATCAAAAAAGATTACAGTACCGGACAGTTCCCTACTATCAGGATTAAAGATAAAGGTATAAATTTTAATCTTATCCTCTTCTTCAAACGGATCTTGAGAATACCAAATATTTCCTGATACAAAACCAGTGTTAGAATCTTGAGCAAATATTTTTTGAATTGGTAATAGAGAAAATATTAAAAATAATATAATTCCAATTTTTTTCAGTTCATATTTTACTTTTTGGTAGTGTAACTGCTTATAATTCTGACATTGTCTAGTTTCACTTTTCATTTATTTATGTCCCTGACTATATCTTTCTTTGGTCTGTCTGTCCAGCCAAAGAATAGTAATTTTTTGAACAATAAGTGCCTGGAATTCTTTTCGAGAGATATTGTTTGAATTTTTTACATCTTGTCGATATGCTTCGAGATCATTTTGGGTAATTGAGTTTATTTCAGGACTGTTTACTTTTCTCCACATAAAGGCATCAGTTTCTGTAAGATCTTCAACATTTTTTATGAAAAGAAGTTCATACATTCCGTTTATTTCTTCCTTTTTCCTTTTGGCAATGAGAATATTTATTTCCTTATAAAAATCCTCCATCTTTAAAATGGATTCCTTTTTCTGTCCTTTTTCTATAGGATTTTTTGATAATTTTTCTGATGGCATAATAGGATTATACTATATTTTATTTGTTATGTCATATCTATATTTTTAATAGGCATTTTTCATGATTTTTTGCATTATTTCTTTTATTGTTTCTTCATCTATATTTTTACCTAGAGTATTTATTTCATTTGCTAAATCATTAAATATTTTTACCCTTTCAGTAAACATAAGATTTTTCTCATCTTGGGCACTGATTGTTTCCTTTTTTTCCTTACGACTTTTTTCTAAGTATTCTTCAACAGCCGGTATTTTATAACCATTCCTTAAAAGTTCACGAACACCTTCTATACCACTACTTGATAATGTAATATTTATCGCTATGAATTCATTAGAATAATCCTTAAAACAATCCTTTATTCTTTTTTCTGCTGTATTTGATATAAATCTTTCATTGTTCATAATGATATTATAGCAAATTTGCTAGCTGAGGGGGAAGGGATCGAACCTTCATACCAGGATTCAAAGTCCTGTGTCCTACCGTTAGACGACCCCTCAATATATTAACTTCAATTTTCAAAATAAACATCCTACCGTTAGGTGTTCTCCCAATGTTTTATTAAACAACTTCTTTATCTTTACTTATTATTTTTACTAATGCAAGTTCTAGAGGAAGTTCAGAAACAAAAGCACGATCTATATCACTATATGCTTCAAGTAAAACAGATAATGCCTTAGAACGGAGTAATCCTTCCTTATCATCTTGCACTAAACCCTTCAAAAATTTCAAATCTTCTTCCCCTAAATCCCCTGCCATTTCTTTTTCTAATTTGGGTGCATATTTTAAAATTACCGCTATTCGAAATTTTTCAATAATAAGTTTGGAATAAAGTTTCATGTCTAAATTTTCTGCCGCCGCTTTCCTGATGGTCATAATTCCATCTTCCAATTTTTTCTGAGCGATAGCGGAAATAAAATCATTCACTAAAATTGTTTTTGGCGCACCGGTTATTTTTTCTACATCCTCTCTTTTTATTTTTTTAGTTTTGGAGAAATTTAAAACTTTTTGAAGAGTACCCAAAGCATCACGAAAAGATCCATCACCTAATATCGCTATCAATTCAGCAGTGCTATTGTCCAGCTCAAAACCTTCTTTTTTGGAAACTTCTAAAATCATATTTTTAGAAATCAAGTCAGAGGCTTTTCTAAAAGTAAAAACTTGGCAACGAGAGATAATTGTTTCCGGTACTTTATGGATTTCAGTGGTAGCTAAAATGAAGATAACATGTTTGGGTGGTTCTTCTAAGGTCTTAAGTAAAGCGCCCCAAGCATCTTTAGAGAGCATATGTACCTCGTCTATAATATAGACTTTGTATTTTGAATCAAATGGTAAGACTCTAGCGCCATCCCGAAGGGCTCTAATGTCTTCAATTCCCCTGTTGGAAGCAGCATCTATCTCATATAAGTCATTTTCTGAAACCCCTATTTCTTTTGCGAAAATTCGGGCTACGGAGGTTTTACCTGTGCCACGGGAACCGACAAAAAGATAAGCATGAGAAACTTTATTAGTTTCTACAGAAATCTCTAAAACCTTTACTATGTGATCCTGTCCTAGAACCTCACTAAAACTTTTAGGCCTGTATTTTCGATATAAAGCTAAATCATGCATGTTTCGATTATATCTCTTTTAAAAATAAAAGAAAATCTTTTACTATTTTTTCCACCTCTTTAGCATTTTTGGTTTCCATTAATTTTGTCCGCAATTCTTTTGCTCCCTCAAAATCTTTTACGTAAGTCTTATAATGTTTTTTCATTACCGCGAAATTTTTGTATTTGCCAAGTAATTTCTCAAAAAGTTTCGTGTGTTCTATTAAGACTTTTAATTTTTTTATAACGTAGTTTTTAAATTTTAAGGGACTTCGTTTAGCAAACAACCACGGATTTCCAAAAATCGCTCTACCTAACATTACTCCATCGCAACCAGTTTCTTTTATTTTTTGTTTGGCTTCTTCTAAATCCAAAACATCTCCGTTACCTATTATCAAAGTTTTCTTATTTATTTCATCTCGAATTTCGACAATTCTTTTCATTAAATCCCAATGCGCTGGAACATTAGACATTTCTTTACGGGTGCGTAAATGTACAACTAAGGCCGCTAAATTTTCTTCAAGTAAACTCCTTATCCATTTTTCATCTAGTAAATAGTTTTTGTTTTTACTTGCCCGTCCGAAGCTTTTAGGCGGAGGAGAGTTGTAACCAATACGAGTTTTGACAGAAATAGGTAATCCGTTACTGCCCTCACAAGTTGCTCGAATAATTTTTCTTGCCAATTCCGGATTTTTTATCATAGCAGCGCCAGAATTTTGTTTCTCAACTGATTTATCAGGACAACCCATATTTATGTCTATGCCGTCAAAACCCAACTTTCCACAAAGGGCTGAAGCCTTTTTCATATTCTCTACATTTGAGCCGAATAATTGTGCCACTATTGGGTGCTCTTTTTTAGAAAATTTTAAATCAATTAAAAGTTTTTTTTGCGCTTTGGAGTGTGCTAGACCGTCTGCAGAGACAAATTCGGTCCAAAAAACATCAGGTTTACCATATTTAGCTATAATCTGCCTAAAAGCACAATCCGTAACATCCGACATCGGTGCTAAACAAAAAAATGGTTTATTTAATTTTTTCCAAAAATTGTTCATAATTTTTAAAAAATATAAAAATAAAAAATTTTAAGAGTCGTGTTGGTCCCCTGTCCTTATGCCTCCGAGGGCGAAGGCTCAGAAATTTTTTGATTTTTGTATTTTAACCCTATTTAAATTTATAGTAAACCTTATTCCCAAATCGAAGATCAATTTTAATAAGTGAAGAATATTTCGTTTTAAATTCTGTTTGCAACGGTTCCGTGAACAAAACTGACTGCAAATTTTCCACGATTTTATCAAAATTATCATTTGCTTTAAAGATTATGAATGGACCCGATTGAGCTGTAGTAGAAGAAAGAAATATTTTTATATCTCCATCATCTTGAATATAAAATATTACCGGTTTTATGCCTATTCTTTCTAATGTTTCTTTTAGTGAAATTAATTTTCCGAAATTTGCTTGATAGAAATAAAAACCTAAGGGGCCGTTTCCATCCTCGGCTGTAGCCTTATAGACGGAGCCATAGAATTTTAAATAAACTTCTCCTGAGAAATAAGGAGCTTCATCAAATATATAGCCGCCCTCATCTAGAAAATAACATTTTTCTTCATCTGGGAGTTTATTTTCTGAATTGTCTAATTTGGGTGGCACTATACCACAATATGTGTATAGTGCCGTTCGTTCTGTAACAAAAACTTCTAAATTTTTTATATTTCTATTATTTACAAAGACTTCTTTAATTCTTTTGAATTTATTTCTTAAATCAATTTCTATTTCGTGTTGAGGATAAATTATAAAATTGGTTTTCGGGAAAAACCAAAGATAATTACCGGCAATTTTTTCTTTTACTGCTTCTTCTATTGTTTTAGTTTCTACTACTTTATTACCTGTAATTTGAATGTTATCTATATTAAGTTTTTCCCATTTGGCAAGAAAAGATAGCCCAATAAAAATTAAAAGAAATAAAAAAATTAAAAAGAATATCTTTTTTCTTAAAATTTTACGTTTTTTCTTTTTTAAACCCGAAAGACGTGGAGAATTTAAAACACTTCGACTTTTCATACTATTTTATGAAATTCTTTCCGTTCATATATTTTTTTAGAACTTCCGGAATTTTTACTGTACCGTCAGCTTGCTGATAATTTTCTAAAATAGCAATCAATGTTCTACCCACAGCACAAATAGTAGCATCATTCATATGAACTAATTCTATCTTTCCATTAGTACGTTTAACCCTAGTATTTAATCTCCGTGATTGAAAACTTGTCATTAAATCCGCTGTGTGTGTTTCCCGGTATGCATTCTGCCCAGGCATCCAAGTATTAATGTCAATTTGACGAAAATCTGGTTTACCCATATCCCCTGTGCAAATTAAAACAACCTGATAAGGAAGTTTAATCATTTGTAAGAAATATTCTTGAATAGCCACCAAGAATTCTTGTTCCTGAATAGAATTTTCAGGTAAACAAAAAGTTTCCATCTCCAGTTTTTCAAACTGATGCATTCGCAATATTCCTTTTGTGTCTTTTCCATAGGAGCCCGCCTCTTTTCTAAAAGCCGGAGAATAACCGACATAACGTATGGGCATTTCCTTTTCGTTCAAGATTTGATTCATATGCATAGGTCCGAGAGTATGTTCCGCGCTCCCGATAAGATACATATCATCAATTTCCAAATGGTATTTATCCTCCTTGGGTTCAAGTCTGGCCATTTTTAAATAGATATTTGGTTTTATCATAAAGGGAGGAATGACAGGAATAAATGGTTTGGGATTTATATTTATATTTTTTTCCTTGGCGATTTTTTCCAAAGTTTCTGTATTAGTTAAAATTTCGAGTAAAAAATTAAGTAAGGCAAACTGCAATAAAACTAAATCGCCTTTTAAATAAGTGAATCTTGCCCCAGAAACTTCTGCGGCGGTTTGGTTATCTATCATTCTGAGCTTCTCCCCTATCTCGCAATGTTCTTTAGGAGTAAAATCGAATGTTGGTTTTTCTCCCCAGCTTCTAATCACAACATTTCCCGATTCATCTGGTCCTTCCGGCACATCGGGAGAAGTGACGTTTGGAACTTGTAACATAATCTTTTGCCACACTTCAATTGTCTTTCTTAGTTTTTCTTCTTTTTCTTTTATATCTTCTTTTACAGTACGCATTTCTTCTATAAGCTGTATTTTTAGCGCACTATCTTGATCCCGGGAAATATCATTGGAAACTCTATTAACTTCGCTTCTTAAATCTTCTACTTCTTTTAATTCTTTCAAACGCTGATCGTCTAGCATAATAAGCTTTTCGATATCAACATCCACACCTTTCTTTTTTGCTCCTTCTTGCACTATATTTTTATTGTCTCGGATGAATTTTATATCTAACATTCTTTTATTATATACAAATTTTGATATAATTACAAAGTGCAAATTAGAAAACTGCCAAAAGAAAAATTTCCCGAAGCACTTTTAGAAATTCCTCAACCCCCCGAAGAACTTTGGATTATAGGCGACCTACCTAAAGATAAATTAATTTATTTATGCGTGGTCGGTTCACGGAAATTCACTTCTTATGGACGAGAAAGCTGTGAAAAAATAATTGCTGGACTGAGAGGATATCCCATAGCCATCGTTTCTGGTTTTGCCTTGGGTATAGATACCATAGCCCATAAAAAAGCAATGCAAACGGGGCTGAAAACCATAGTTTTTCCCGGATCGGGACTTTCCGACGAGGCGATGTATCCAAAAACAAATGTCAGGTTAATGAGAGAAGTAGTAGAAAGTGGCGGATGTTTAATTTCGGAATTTGAACCGGATTTTAAAGCGACTCAGTGGAGTTTTCCAATGCGCAACAGATTAATGGCCGGAATTTCCAAAGCTGTCCTTATTATAGAAGCAGAAGAAAAATCTGGAACCCTGATTACTGCCCGTCTGGCTACAGAATACAACAGAGATGTATTGGTTGTACCTGGATCAGTTTTTTCTTCTAATTCCAAAGGCACTAATAAATTGATACGCCAAGGCGCGACGCCAGTAACTTGCGCAGAAGATGTACTAGAAGCTTTAGGTTTTGAAAAACCAAAAGACAAAGAAAAACAAGCAACACTATTTTCCGATTTATCTCCAGAAGAGAAAAAAGTAGTTCTATTGCTTCGCGAAGCGATGCCTCGAGATGATTTGATTCGTGCTATGGAAATGCCAACCCCAAATGCAAATGCGATTCTTTCCATAATGGAAATAAAAGAATTAATAAAAGAAGAGATGGGAGAAATTAGATTGGCCTAATTTGCAAAAAAAAACTATTTCGTGTAATACTTGAGATTAGGTTCTAGTTTCTAGGTTTTAGGTTCTAGTATTTTAATTATTATCTAGCAACTAATCACTAGCATCTGGCACCTAATTTTTATGAAATTACTAATTGTAGAATCGCCATCAAAAGCAAGAACTATAGAAAAATATTTAGAAGGCGCTTTCACTGTGCGTGCATCTGTTGGACACATTCGTGATTTACCAAAATCAAATAAAGAAGCTATAGATATAGAAGGTGGATTTATCCCGTATTATGAAATTTCTAAAGGTAAAGAAAGAGTGGTGCATGAACTTCAGTCATTAGCAGAAAAAGCAAGTGAAATACTTTTAGCTACAGACCCTGACCGCGAAGGAGAGGCTATTGCCTGGCACATCGAAGAATTATTAAAAGCAGACAAAAAAATAAAAGCGTCAACCAAACGCGTAGTTTTTTACGAAATAACCAAAGAAGCAATTCAAAAAGCATTAAAAAACCCCAGAAATATTGATACAGCTTTAAGAAAAGCACAGGAAGCAAGGCGCGTTTTAGATAGACTTGTTGGCTATGACCTTTCTGGACTTATTTGGAAAAAAGTACGTTATGGGCTTTCGGCAGGACGAGTACAATCTCCTGCCCTTCGTATAATAATGGAACGTGAACGAGAAATTCGCGCTTTTGTTTCAGAAAAATACTGGAAGATATTGGGTCTCTTTGAAACACTGAAAAAAGGAAAATTGACTCTTTTTTGTTCAGAAGAGCCTAGGGATGAAAAGTTAGTTGAAAAAATATTAGAAGAAGGTAAAAAAGGAAATTGGTTAGTGAAAGAAATAAAAGAATCAGAACAAAAACGAGTGCCTCGGGCCCCTTTTACTACCTCTACTTTACAACAAACTGCTAGCTCACGGCTTGGTTATTCACCTTCCAGAACAATGCATATCGCCCAAAAACTTTATGAGGCTGGGCATATCACATATATGCGAACAGACAGTACTAATTTATCCTCAGTTGCTCAAACACAGATAGTATCTTTGATTCAGAAAAAATATGGGAAAGAATATTCCCAACCGAGAATTTATAAAACTAAATCAAAAAATGCCCAAGAAGCGCATGAAGCTATTCGTCCTACCCATATAGAGAAGGCTGATGCAAAATTATTGAAGATAAAAATAAGTGCAAACATTACTGAAAGTCCTTCAGAGTCAGAATTTCCTGATTTTTCTGCCACTGGTTCCAGAATTCTTTTTGCTGGATGGTTGCAAGTGGATAAGGGCAGTGTAGGAGAAGATATAGAATTACCAGAAGTAAAAATTGGAGAAAAATTAAAATTACTTAATCTCATAGAAGAAGAAAAATTAACCGAACCGCCCAACAGATACAGTGAAGCAGGTTTAATAAAAGAACTTGAAGCCAGAGACATTGGCAGACCGTCCACTTACGCTTCTATCATGAAAACGTTGGAGGATCGAGAATATGTCAAAAAAGAAGGTAAAACTCTTTTCCCTACCGATGTCGGTGAAGTCGTTTCCGATTTTTTGGAAAAACATTTTGCCAATTATATTTCCGATACTTTTACTGCCGAAATGGAAGATGAGTTAGACCAAATTTCTCGGGGTGAGCGTGAATATGAAAAAACACTCCAAGATTTTTATGGACCATTTTCAAAAGATATAAAAATAAAAGAAAAGTTAGAAAAAGCGACAAATTTAGGCGAAGCGCCGGAAAATATTAAATGTCCCAAATGTGGAGGCAAAATGATTATAAAACTTTCTCGCGGAGGCAGGTTTTATTCTTGCATCAGATATCCAGATTGTGTTGGGGCTTTAAAACTTGATGGCATAGAACTGGAAGGTCCCAAGGAAACAGGAGAAAAATGTCCGAATTGTGGAGACCTGCCTCTTGCATCGGGCAAGGCGGGAAAAAAAGGAAAATTGGGAGGTGGTAGACTGATCGTGCGTGAAAGGCGTGATGGAACAGGCACTTTTATTTCCTGTTCACGATATCCAAAATGTAAATTCATAAAAAAGGATGAAACGGAAGAAGCTAAGAAAAGGACAGGTATTATTTGTCCCCTATGTAAAAAAGGTGATATTTCGGAACGACGTGGAAGATTCGGAATATTTTATTCTTGTTCCAATTATCCTGATTGTAAATATGCCATAAAGGCAAAACCTACGGGTAAAATATGTAATAAGTGTGGCTCTTTAATGATGCAAGGGACGAAAACTATACCTGAAAGATGTAGTAATAAATCTTGTCCCGACCATAACCCTCACAAATTAATGAAATAGCTGAAAATACTATTTATATTGCATTCGTTATATAATAGCGTCATGGTAGAAATAAAAGAAATAACTGACTTAATGGCTGGAGGAATAAATAAAAAAGACGAAGAACTGATAAAGAAAGCTTATGAGTTTGCAAAACGCGCGCATGAAGGACAAAAAAGAATGAGCGGAGAATTATATTTTGCTCACGTTTTTGAAACTGCCAAAATATTGGCTAAATTTGGAATGGATGTTCAAACCATAGTGGCTGGACTTTTGCACGACGTTTTAGAAGATACAAAAATCACTGAAGAAGAAGTAAAAAAAGAATTCGGAGAAGATATTGTTTTTTTGGTTAACGGAGTAACAAAGTTGGGAACTTTGAAATATCGCGGACATGAACGGCACGTAGAAAGTTTAAGAAAATTTTTTGTAGCCATGACGAATGATTTACGGGTGGTTATTATAAAATTTGCCGATAGACTTCATAATTTAAATACTCTTCAATTTTTGCCAGAGGAGAAAAGGTCCAGAATAGCCATGGAATCGATTGAAGTTTATGCTCCCTTGGCCAATCGTCTTGGCATGGGGAAACTCAAAGGAGAAATAGAAGATGCTGCCTTCCCTTTTGCATATCCAGAAGAATATGCCCAAATAGAAAAAATAATAAAAGACAGAAAAAAACTTTACGAAAAAAATCTAGAAGAAATATATAAAGAACTTGAAAAAGAATTGAGCAAAAACAGAGTTAAGGTGGTTGAGATCAATTATCGAATGAAACATAAATATAGTTTATGGAAAAAACTCCTGAAGCGTGAAATGGATATAGAAAAAATATATGATATAGTTGCGCTCCGTATCGTGGTGGAAAACGTGGAAGAATGTTATAAAGTCTTGGGAATAATTCATTCTATCTGGAAACCATTACCCGGCAGAATAAAAGATTATATTGCTGTGCCTAAACCCAATGGTTATCGTTCCATTCACACCACTATTTTTACTGGCTCAGGTGGCATAGCAGAAATTCAAATAAGAACCAAGGAAATGCACGCCGAAGCAGCTTACGGTATCGCGGCCCATTTTGCTTATAAAGAAAAACATAAAAAAAATCCCGATGAAAGATCCAAATTCAAATGGATAGAAGAATTAAAAGATTTTAATTATGAATTAGATAAACCTCAAAAATATTTAGAACATTTAAAAACCGATTTCTTTAATGATCGCATTTTTATTTTCACTCCTAAGGGCGATGTTATCGATTTACCGGAAGATTCAAGCCCGATAGATTTTGCCTATTCCATCCACTCGGATATCGGCGATCATATTTCTGGAACAAAAGTGAACAATAAAATAGCTCCCATTCTTTCAAAATTGAAAAACGGGGATATCGTAGAAATCATAACTAAAAAAGACGCTCATCCTTCTGGTAAATGGTTAGAATATTCAAAAACAAATATTGCAAAAAAGAATATAAGATCTTATCTGGAAAAAAATAGTCTGCTTTCCAGGCTTAAATCCCTCGGCCGTAATTCATAGTTTAGTCTAAATACTAAAATTAGAAATATCATAAAGTTTGGAATCATCCTCCTTTATTTCATTTTTTGTCCTGTCATCTTCGCCTGCCAATGGGAAAGAAGCTGGAGTTCCTGATGAATCTTCTTCATTTTTCTGGCCAGAATTATTTTTGTTTATAAAATTCTGAAGCATTTCTTCAGGTTTTTTCTCGCTGGTTGATTTATTTATTGAATCTAAAATTGTGCGCAAATCTTCAATTGAGAAAAAATCTATTTTAATCTGTCCCCCTAATTCTTTTCTGTCTATATGAACGCGAGTGCCCAATTTATCTTGAAATTCTTCTTCTAGTTCTGTTATCTCCGGATCTGGCATAAATTCTTTTTTGCGCACGCGGTCATAAGCTATTTTCCTGGCCAACCTTTCTGCTTCACGCACAGTTATTTTTTTGTATAAAATTTCTTTAAATAGAACCATTTGTTCTTCGGGATGATCTACCAGCATTAATATTGGTCGGGTATGACCTTCGGTGATTTTACCTTCTGATAAAGCGCTTAATATTTCTTCGGACAAAGATAAAATACGCAAAGTATTAGAGACATATTCCCTGCTTCTGCCTATTTTTTTTGCAATTTCATTATGAGTAAATTTGAATTCTTCCACTAAACGAGAAAAAGCGCGAGCGCGATCGACAGAATTCAAATCTTCACGTTGTAAGTTTTCTATGATTGCGAGTTCAAGCTTCATCATAGAAGTATCTCCTACCCGAATAATAACAGGCACTTGTGATACTTGAGCTAATTTAGCAGCACGCAGTCTGCGTTCTCCCGCTATCAATTCATATTCAGTGGTAATACCGCCGTCATTTTTTTCTACTTCTACGCGAGAAACCGTCAAAGGTTGAAGCACTCCATATTGTTTTATGGAATCAGCTAAATTCTGCAAACGAGTCTCATCAAAATCTCGCCTAGGTTGATATGGATTTGGTTTTACTTTATCGGTATCAATCCAAAAAATTGAATTTGAATATAAACTAGACATCAATTCATTTTAGCATATTTTTCTAAAATAAAAAATTGATTTTAAATGAAAATTCAAGTAATATTTAGAAACTGCCCAGGTGGCGGAATTGGTAGACGCGATAGACTCAAAATCTATTGATGGCAACATCATGAGAGTTCGATTCTCTCCCTGGGCACCACGAAAGAAATTGCAAGTTTGAAGGGTTCGCCTCGCTTCGCTCGGCGACTAATTTGTATTGGGTTTTCGGGGTAAAAACGAATTTGCGATTTTCTAAAACATGGTTCGAGCCGATTGTTTTCAGAAATGTTGGCAATTCCGAAAGATTATTCTCCTCAATCAATTTCGCGGCTTGATTCAAGGATAAAACGAACTCACGAGCCGGTTCGAGCCAAGACAATCCTTTTGTCTCAAA
>LBRM01000016.1 GCA_000991415.1 Candidatus Nomurabacteria bacterium GW2011_GWA1_36_15
CGCGGACCGCCGGAGGCGCTTCTTTTACTTTGAAATCCATTTTAATAGGCAAAGTTATTTTTATTGTTTTTTCTTCACCATCATTATCCCAAATTAAAGTAAAAACAGTCCCATTTTCTTTAAAAAATTTTCCGGCATCACCTACTAGAGCCGAGTCTAATTCAAATCTATTCTTAGGATTATCTATGTCACAAAACCAAAATTCACCCTTATTGTGATATAAAAATTTGACTTCACGCTTCTCTATGTCTGCTTCATCGACAGTATCTGATACGTGAAAAGTGGCTGCCATTGTTTTTCCAGAAATTAAACTTTTTAATTTCACCTGATTTTGAGGTTTTCTCTGTTGAGTGCGAGCCACATGAGAATCTATCACTTCACAAGGTTCATTGGCATAAATTATTATTTTTTTTTCTCTAATTTCGTTATATTGAAGCATGTTCTTTCCACCTCCATATTTAAGTATGAAGGTCTGTCTATAATTTAATTTATTTAGCAACAAAAGGAAGCAAACCTAAAAACCGCGCGTTTTTGATAGCACTGGCGAGCTGACGTTGGTTTTTCATTGTCACGCCGGTACGCTTGTGATTCATTATTTTACCATTGGGATTCAAAAACTTTTTCAAGATTTCGATATCTTTATAGTCTATATATTTTATATTGTTAGCTGAAAAATAATCTTGTTTCATATTTTTTATTAAAATGGAATATCTTCGGGATTAATATTTTCTTCCGGATATTCTATGGTGTCAATTTCTTCAGAATTTTTTTCACTTGATATTTTTTCAGAATTTGTGCTTTGTACTGATGCATTTGTGCCACTACTTTTGGGACCAAACTGTGTGCGGTCTGCTACTATTTCCGTGCGATATTTTTTTTCTCCGCTTGTTTTGTCTTCCCAGCTTCTTGTCTGCATCCTGCCTTCAACTAGTATAGAACTTCCCTTTTTCATATACTGGGCGACCGTTTCTGCCTGGCGTCCAAAAACCACCACATTATGATAATCAGCAGATTCTTGACGCGCGCCATTTTTGTCTTTCCAAACACGATTGGTGGCGAGAGAAAACGAACAAACTTTTATGCCTGAAGGCAGAGAACGAAGTTCTGGATCACGAGTAAGATTTCCTATTACGATTGCTTTATTTAAATACATAGTTTTTTACTGATTATTAATAATTTTACACTGCGACCATAGCGTCTATTTCTTTATCTATTTTTTCTTTATCGATAGGGATAGGCGGACTATTTTCTCCTTCCTTTCTTACAGTTGGTATTTTTCTTCTAGAATCCTTATGTATGAATCTCTTAGCAGCAATGGTATTCTCTCTTACTGTTTTTAATATCAAAAATCTGATGAAATTCAAATCAATATCTAGCTTTTTCTTCAATTCTAAAACTTTTTCCGGATTTATTTCAAATTTGACCCAGCCAAAAAACGCCGTGTCGAATTTATTTCGTACATTTTGAGTAACTTTAGACATGGTATAAGCGAGAGAAATCATCTTGGGTGTTTCATCTGAAATTATTTCTCCCCCCAAATTAACAACAAGATCCTTCAAGTTATTATAAACAACTGGTACGTCTTCTTCAGAGATAGCAGGCACCAAAAGGTAACCGAGTTCATAAACTCGTCCATCTGCACCTTCAGCATTATTTTGAATTAAACTATTGCCGTTTTTATTTTTTACCTCTGACATAAATATCATACTAGCAAAAACACCAAAAGAAGTAAACCCCACTGCTAAATCCTAAAAACTCTTTTCGCGTTTGCTATGATAGCTTTTGTGATTTCTTCTTCAGGTAAATTTTTAATTAAAGCTATTTTTTTTACAACTTCTTTTACATAAGAAGGCTCATTGCGTTTGCCACGATATGGGACGGGAGCGACATACGGCGAATCTGTTTCAGACATAATCATATCAAGCGGAGTATTTTTTATAATTTCATCATAATCATGGGTAAAGGTTATAACCCCAGTAAAGGACAGAGTAAAACCATAATTTAAAAAGTCTTTTGCATTTTCTATGCTCCCTGCAAAAAAATGCACATTTCCTTTTACTTTAGAATATTTTTTCAAAATTTCTAGTACATCAACATAGGCATCGATTTTTTTATCTTTCGGATTATTGCGAATATGAAGCATCAATGGTTTATTTATTTCATTAGCTAATTCTATCTGTTCAATAAATGCTTTTTTTTGTTTTTCTATTGATCCGGCTTCCATATGAAAATAATCTAATCCGCACTCGCCTATGGCTAGAACCTTGGGATCTTTCAAAAGTTCCAGGTAAACATTTTTATCAAAAATTTCACCGCGTGAAGTAAATTCTTTTCCCGTCTCACCCAACTCCTCCTCATTATGATAAGAAATATCCGTATGTATCGGATGCAATCCTATGATGGCATAAACCCCTTCTTTATATTGATGCGCTATTTCAACTGCCTTCTTAGAAGTATCTACCTGGGTACCAACATTTATCATCCAAGTATTATTATCAAGGGCTCTTTTAATAACTGCCTGCCAATTTTCATCAAATGCCTTAAAATTAAGATGCGAATGTATATCTATATATTTGAGCATATTATTCTTTTCGCAAAAACAGCGGCTGCTTTGGTTTTTCAAATTTTTTTAGTAAATTAAGAATTTTTTTAGAAGTTTCAGGCATTGCTGGAATAAGCATGTTCGCAATTATAGATAAATCTGTACATAAATCAGAAACAATGTCAATTGCAAAATCTTTGTCTGTTTTAAAAAGTTTATATGGCTCTTTCTCTTGAATTTTTTTATCTAAATCTTGAATCTTTTCCCATATTTCATCCATATATTTTCTAATATCAAAATTATCAAGATTTTTATTATTTTTTTCTAATTCAAGTGAATCAAGATGGGACACTCCATAATTTTCCACCATTGTAAGTATACGAGAAGTAATATTTCCCAACCCATTCGCCAGACCTGAATTATATGAATTTTTAAAACGCTCAATGGTGAAAGGACTGTCTTCAAAACTGCTCACCTCTTTCAAAAGAAAATATCTCAATGCATCCGTGCCATACTCTTTTACAATATCTCTCGGGTCAATAACATTACCAAGAGTTTTGGACATCCTAACTCCTTCGTTACCGGTAATAAAACCATTTACAACGATTTGATGAGAATTCGGCAAATTTGCTGCCATAAGCATTGCTTGCCACATAGCCCCTTGAAAGCGAGTGTTATCTTTACCACAATATTGTGTAGGACTGCCATTTACCCAGTATCTTTCAAAGTTTTTCGTATCTTCAGGCCAACCGAGAGTAGAGATATAATTAATTAAGGCATCGAACCAAACGTACATTACGTGCTCTGAATCTTCTGGCACCGGCACTCCCCAAGGCATTTTCGACTTTAATCTAGAAATTGAAAAATCTTGCAATTCATTTTTTACAAATGTTTTTATTTCATTAAAACGAAAACCCGGCACTATAAAATTCGGATTTTTTTCATAAAAATCAAGAAGCTTATCTCCAAAGGCCGAATATTTAAAAAAATAATTTTCTTCGTTAATGACAGAAATTTTCATACCCGGATGTTCCTTGCATTCATTATTTTCTAATTCGGAATTGGTTTTCTCACTTTCACACCCAATACAATATTTTGCTTCATAATTTTTTTTATAAATGTACCCATTTTTAAATACTCGTTTCCAAAATTCTTGAGCCGCAGACTGATGATGCTCATCTGTAGTGCGGATAAAATGAACATTCTCACTAACACCAAACATTTTTAACTGTTCTTTGAAGGTTTCAAACCCTTGGTTGACAAAATCTTGTACTTTTATATTTTTTTCTTTAGCTTTTTCATACACTTTGATACCATGTTCATCCGTACCGGCATTAAAATATACATCATAGCCTACGAGTTTTTTATAACGAGCTATCGTATCTGCGCGCACAAATTCAAGGGCATGTCCTACATGAAGGGGCGCATTTACATAAGGCAAGGTGGTAGTAATGTAAAAACTATTCGTTTTCATCCCGTTAGAAATTACCATAAATAAACTTAAATAATTTATTAAAATAATGAGACATATATTTTATTATTTCTAACGGGATTCATCTGTTATTTTAGAAGAGATTTTCTTTTTTTCAAGATCACTCACTAATTCCATTATAAAAACAGCCACAGGAATAGCCAGAACCAACCCCCAAAATCCTCCTAACTCAAAACCTACTACAGCGGCAATAATTACCACCAGTGGAGAAAGACCCACCACGCTTTTTATAACAAGAGGAGAAAATAAGAAAACTTCAAACTGGTGAAGTATAATGTAAGCTCCAGTAACCATTAGCGCGCTTGAAAGACCTCCAGAAAGATAAGAAAAGGAGAAGGCCGGGATAAGGGCAACTAAAATACCATAAGGTACAAGTTCCATTATGCCTGCAATAAGAGCCAGGAGAAGAGCATATTGAATCCCCATGAGAGAAAGCATCAAATAGGTTAAAATAGTAATAAGAATACCTAAAAGCATCTGCCCTTTCATCCAAAGAGCTATCTTACGGCGTGAACGTTCCCATAAATCTACCGCGTATTCTTCGTATTTTATAGGCAAGATAATTCTTAAGAATTTTTCTATTCCTTTCTCTTGGATTGAAAGATAAAAAGAAATAAGAACGATAAGAATAACGTTAAAAACACTTCCAAAAGCCACACTGAGAACTTGAAAAAAACCGCCAGAAAGATTAGTAACAAAAGCTTTGGATGTTTCTAGAAGAGTGGTGAGAGACAAACTGTGTGAAAGATTATTTATAATATCTTTGGCTCCTGAAAATGCATCATTTTTAAAATAATTTAAAATCGAAGAATCCGGAATGTAGGAGGATAAGAAAACAGAAAAATTATAAACTTCAGTTATCAAAAGCGGGGCAAAAAGATAAAATAAAAGAGCTAAGAAAAGAACAGAAGTAGCATATATAATAACTACCCCAAAAACTCGATTGATTTTTAATCTCCTAAAATGAGGAACAGCTGACTCCACAAAAGAAGCTAACATAATAGCAGATAAAATAACAAAAAACAACTCCCGCAGATACCAGATTGAAAATAAACCAATGGCCACTAAAAAGAAACGAATTATTGTGCCGGTAGTCATTGAAATAGGAGTGATATGATTTTTCTCAAACATATAGATATAATACCATAAAAATTAAAAACATCCACTTCGGGAACATCTAAAATCTTAATATTTTAAGAAACTTCATTTTGCTCTTTGAAGGTCCGATGAGTGCTAAATTGAGTCTGTTATTTTTAAAAATATGATTGGCTAAAATTTGCACTTGGTTTACTGTCACTTTTTTGATTTCATTAGCTTTTTCTCTTATTTCTTTTATTTCGTGTTTCAAAAGTTCCTGTAAACCATAAAAACCCGCGATATCATCGCTTGATTCAAGAGAGAGTTTCATGTTGCCTACTAAAAATTCTTTCACTTTGTTTAATTCTTCTTTAGAAATTTTCTGATTTTTTAATTTTTTACATTCTAAAAGTACCGCTTCTACAACTTCATTTATTCTTTTATTATCTACCCCGGCAGAAATTTGGAGAAATCCGTGATCGGTATAAGCATCGTTATAAGCTCGCACATAATAACCAACACCCATTTCTTCACGTAATTTCTGAAAAAGTCGCGAACTCATGCCACCACCCAGAATTCCAGCTAAGACAGAGAGTACGGCATTTTTTTTATCAAATAAATCATAACTGCGCACCCCTAAAACAAAGTGTGTTTGGTCTGTTTTTTTGAAACTGACTAATATTTCTGGTTTTCTTTGTATTTCTTTTGTTTTTAATTTTTTCGCTTTCATCCCGCGTGGAATTTTAGCAAAAACTTTGTTCACTTCTTTCAAAACATTTTTTTCTGTTATTTGCCCAGCAACTATTATTACAGTGGCCTCCGGTAAATAATGCATTCTTTTATATTTTACAAAATCATCACGCTTCATATTCAAAATATTTTTCTTCTGACCGGTAATATTCCATCCTGCCGGTTGATTGCCATAAAGAAGCTGCATCATTAAATCTTGAACATGTCGATTGGGCATGTCTTCATACATATTTATCTCTTCAATGATAACTCCTTTTTCTTTTTGCATCTCAATCTCTGGAAAAGTAGAATTCAGATAGATGTCCGAAATTACATCAAAAATTTGGCTAAAATGTCTGGCATCAGATTTTGCATAATATCCTGTATATTCTTGCGCCGTAAAAGCATTATACTGAGAACCAAGAGCATCTAATTCTTTTGAAATATCTATTGCTTTGGGTCTTTTGATTGTTCCTTTAAAACACATATGTTCCAAAAAATGCGACAAGCCATTTATTTTTTTTGTTTCATATTTAGATCCTGCTTCAACTAACACTAAAACAGTAGCCGTCGGATTGTCTTTCATCGGTACTGTTATCACTCTCAAACCGTTTTTTAAAACTTTTTTAGTAAACCTCATTTATATTTTTTCCTTTATATAACTTTTCAGGTTTTCTACTTTTATTCTTTCCTGCTCTCCCGTATCTCTATCACGGACAGTCACGGTGTTGTCCGTGAGTGTATCAAAATCAATAACAATACAAAATGGGGTGCCTATTTCATCTTGTCGACGATAACGTTTGCCTATATTGCCATTGTCATCCCATATTACACGGCCAAATTCTGCTTTAAGCGGGGCAAATACCTTCGTATTGGCATATTCCACAAGTTCTGGTTTATTTTTAAGTAGCGGCGAGACAGCGCAAATAACTGGTGCTATAGAAGGCTTAAATTTTAAATGGGCTCGAATTTCTCCCCCTTTTTCATCTTCACAATAAGCAGAAAGCAACAATACGAGCATTGCACGGTCAACGCCAAAAGTTGGTTCTATGACATGCGGAATTATTTTTTCTGCGCTTTCTTCGTCAATATAATCAAGTTTATGGTTTTTCAAATCAAAATCCGTTCTATAAGCGAGACCGAAAAGTTCTTTTCTGCCGAAAGGATAATCAAATTCAAAATCCACCGTTCTTTTGGAATAATGGGCGCGATCTTCATCAGAGACCTCAAGTTCATGAATTTTCCCCATATCTATGCCTATTTCTTCCATCCATTCAAGCATTTCACCTTTCCAATATTCAAAATATTTTTCCCAATCTTCCTCGCGAGTAAAATATTCTATTTCCATCTGTTCAAACTCCCTTTGACGAAAAAGAAAATCCCGCGGAGCTATCTCATTGCGAAATGCTTTACCGATTTGAGCCATGCCAAAAGGAAGCTTGGGATGAAAAGCATCTACGGTATTTTTAAAATTCACAAACATACCCTGTGCCGTTTCGGGCCGTAAATAGGAAACAGCCACTTCCTCTTTTTTTGCTCCGACCTGGGTCTTAAGCATTGTATTAAATTTTTTGCCATCAAGTGAATCCGCAAAATTAGTTACATGCCCAGCCGCTTCCCAAACTTTACTATTCATAAGTATGGCTGTATCAATACCATACATATCACGTCTATTATCTACAAATTTTTTCCACCAGGATTGCTTGATATTATTTTTTAAAGCTAATCCAAAATGCCCCCAATCATAAGTGCCGGCCAGCCCCCCATAAATTTCTGAACCAGCAAATACAAAACCCCTTCTTTTGCAAAGCGAAACTATTTTTTCCATTAAATTATTTTTTGTCGCGTTTTCTTTCATCTTTTTACTTTATAACTTTATAAACTTTCTACTTTATGGACTATTCAATTACCCTGCTCCCATTGCCTGGAAAATCGGGATCTTTTAGAAGCCGGATATCAAGTGGTATTTTATTGACCTTCACATCTACATTAGCAAAATCATCGTGTCCGGTCAAAATTGTATCATTTACAATAACAGGCGTGGCGCCAACTTGAGAAAGTGAAGGAGTTAATTCCACCTGAAAAGAAACCTCCTTCCCTGCCTGAGTGATACCGGTATCTTTAGCAATTCCACCCACATTCCAAACTATTTCTCTTGAAGACTCATCATAAAACAAATCCTCCGTTGCTGGAGAAAACGAACCTGCAAACCGCACCCACGATGGAAGAGTAGAACGTACTTGCGCTTTTGAAATATTATTTGCCGTATTGGAAAGAGACCAAACAATAGTATAGGTAGTTTTCTGTTCTACTTTCGGGGGTATCGGCCCGCTATTTTTAAAAGGCCCGGAATAATAAAGAGCTTTAGTTGAAAGTCCAACATCAGAAATAATTTTTATAACTTTTGACTCTGAATTGCTTAATTCCGTAATAATACCACCGCTTTGTGCCTGCCGGCCCGTGACAAAAACATCTATATTGATAGTGGGAAGAGAAACAATTCCATCTGCAGCAGAAAAGAGAGGGAGAGAAGAAAGAGAAAAAGACACAGTTCCAAAATCACCCGGGTTTACTTCTTCAAATTTGCTTTGAGAATTTTTATCCCAAATTATCAAGTCTTGCGATGAATTATAAAAACCTTGCGCCACAGATATTGTCTTGCGATTAACTGCATTGCCATAAATTTTTGCCCGAATTTCCAAATTATTTATTTTTGTTTCCAAATTATTCGTCCATTGTATTTGTCCCTGAATTGGAGTCTTAGTATCTATTACATATTCCCTTTGATATACACCATTGATAAGAAGCTCCGCTCCGATTGAGGATTTTTTTATCATCACAGCATGTTCCAAGGAATTAAAAACAATTCCAATCAAAGACTTATCCGACAGAGATTGAGATCCACTCCACACACGAAATATTTTTTCTTCTCCATCAAAAACATCAACCATTTTGCCAAGGATAGAAATATTGCGTTCCGCACCAGGGGCAAGATCTCCCAAGTTCCAAATATTATTGCCTAAAGACGGTGCTGGAGTAGATTTTATAAATTGGAAACCAACTGGATAATCAACTTTTAGAAGTATTTTGGAAATTGATTTAGTAGAGTTTAAAGTAGCTTTTACACCAAGAGTAATATCTTGATTTGAGCTTGCTTCAGCAGGAGCATTGACTAAAAGATTTATCGGCGTGGAATTTATAGAAACAATATAAAGTTTATCTTTTACAAAAATGGCATTCGATCCTTCTACTCTATATTCAAGAGAAATTTTTATCTGGCGAGTACTTCCCTGTTCTCCAAAAAGTACTAATTTTATATTTTCATCTTTTACCTCCCCGGCAGAAATTGTCCCCAATGATATGCGAATATGTTCGTTATCTTGGGAAAAACCGACCTGGGAACTCTTTGGGTATTCTATGACAAGATCGACAAGCTCAAGAGAGGAGCTATTCCTATTTACTATTTCAAGCAAAAGAGGATACTCTTCTCCACCTGCGGTGAAATCATTACTAAGCACAGAAATATCAATGTTATCGTTAGAAACGGTGTTGCCCCTGGCAAAAAACATATAGGAAGCATAGCCTAAGGCTAATATAAAAAAGACTATTGAAAATATAAAAAATTTTTTAAACATCGATGTTTTCATAAAAAATTTCTCTTTAAAATCAGGTTCGGCACTTTCTTTTTTT
>LBRM01000017.1 GCA_000991415.1 Candidatus Nomurabacteria bacterium GW2011_GWA1_36_15
GGCTGTAGCAAGGCGGGAAACTACAGTCTTCACAATTTCAAAGGCAATAGGGGGCATTAAGCGAGTGTTGTACGCATAGTTTTGTTTGTGTTGGTACGCGCGGTAGAGACGATACATTCGTAGCCACTTAGCCTGATATGGCTCACGAAACTCTTTTGCTCGCTTAAAACGAGATTTCCACTTGGTTAGGAGCTCCGTATCACGTTCTGAAGGTTGATACCTTACTGTTGAGGTAATTTTTACTTCTTTTACTTCTGGTTTTGGCATACTGGTTTAAGGCAACAAAAATGGGGCTTAGGTTCGTCTACTTCTGGTAAATAGAGAAACTTAAGCCCCGATAGATTCGTTAGGCAAAAATACTTTTTATCTTTTTTAATACTAATTAACCACTCACACGTTCTCAATGATGTTTGGGTAACTTTCTGGTGATATGACGCCCTATCGATATATAATCCTTTGTATGAACATTACTGAAGATTCCTCTCAAAAATATTTTAAGAGATCTGGTTTTTCTATCAGTAAGATTCCAGAAACTAATTCAAAAACTCCCGACTTTGATGGAGTAAGTATTTTAGTGGAGGTTAAGCAGATTATCCCAGATGATGCTGAAGGACTGGGCAATGATTCAACTTACAATGCTGTCAAAAATAATCTTCGTGATGCTGCTAGAAAATTTCGCGCTTATGATCCTGATCACAGTAAAAAACATATCGTAGTTGTCTATTCTGATGAAATCGTGAGAGATGATATCTATAGCGTATGGACTGGTGAGTGGTCGCCAGAACACAAGGATAGAATTTTTAACGGGGGGATGCTCCTTTCAGGAGACCATAGACAACATATTGATGCCATTGTCTGGTTCAAAAATGAAGCCGACAAAGCCCCTCGACATGTTTGGGCAGTAAGTGAAGATATGAGACAATATTTTCCCGAAATAAACCATGAATAATCTAGTGAAAAGATTTATAATTGAACTGGTATGAACTGCCCTATAAGTACCACCACACTGAATTATTGTATTGATTATGAAAAACATAAAATATCAATGGAAACGCTATTGGGTACCATATAAAAATGATGGAATTAGCCTTACTGATCATGGATTTCTGGAAGACCCTACCGGAGAGTTTGGAAAATATATTAGTCCCAGTTTAGCCACTTTAGAAGATCTCAAGAAGCTTGGTTGTCTTATTTTGGTTGGAGAACCTGGTATTGGAAAAAGTTCTGAGATTAAAGAACTCTACGACGCAACTGTTAAAGAGTCCGGAGATGATCATGCGCTCTGGATAGACCTGAAGGATGTAATGACTCCCGAAGGTTTCATTAGCAGACTAACAGATGACCCTCGGTATAAAAATTGGTCTGAAAATAAAGAGCCGCTTTACTTGTTCTTAGATAGTTTTGATGAAGGAACTTTTTCGTTTCCTCGATTTGCCAATGCCTTCTCAGCCCTTTTTACTGACCAACACAAGAACATTCCCAATTTATACCTCAGGATATCCTGTCGAACCGCTCTGTGGTCATCGTATATGGAAGGTAGCCTAGTTGTCTTGTGGGGAGAAGAAACCTGCCAAACACATGAGCTATGCCCTTTAACTAAAAAAGATGTAGAGACAGCATTAGAAGCTCAAGGTATCGACAAGCAAGCTTTTTTAACGGAAGTGTATAGCAAGGATGCCAGTGGCTTAGCTGGCAAACCATTGACATTAAAGTTTCTGATGGACCTCTTCCTGGAAAACAAAGGTCATTTGCCGGATCGAAAATCCGAGATTTACTCCCGAGGATGCGATCTTTTAGTGCAAGAGCCACAGGCTTGGAAAAGGGTGAATCCACCTGTAAAGCCAAAGTTAAACTTACCGCAAAAAATCGCTGTCGCAGAACGAATCGCGATTGCTACCCTCGTTGGTGGAAAGCCAACTATTGTAATTGAGGACGAAGGTAAACTACTGGATAACGAGATCAATATTATTCAGCTTCATGGTCGAGAAATTATTGACGATGTGCCTGTAACACTCGGGGACGAGGAGATTAAAGAAGTATTAAATACAGGTTTATTCTCGGCTAGAGGAAACGGGAAGATAGGTTGGGCTCATCAAACTTATGGAGAATACCTAGCGGCCAAGTACATCACTCGACACAAATTACCTTGGAAGCAGGTGCAGAGTTTGGTCTTTCAAGATCCTTTAGGGATTGGTATTTTTCAAGTCGTACCCCAACTTTATGAGGTCAGTGCATGGCTTGCCAGTCTTGAGCCATCATTTTTTGACAATGCTGTTCTGCTTGACCCTGAGTTTTTGTTACTCAGTGATGCCAACGTTATTACTGACCAACAAAAACAAGCTCTGGTGGAACAACTCCTCGTTAGACTTGATCGAGGAGAACTGGTCGACAGGTGGGAAACATTTAACGACACTAACTATAAAAAGTTAAATCATCCAAACATCGCCGCACAACTTCAGCCTTATATCGAAGATTCTAGTAAGGACATGGTTGTGAGGCGAGCTGCAATCGATATTGCTCGAGCTTGTAAAGTTTCTTCATTGGAGAAATTGCTAGTAAAGATTGCGCTAGACGGGAACGATAATCTCCTAATCCGGGTTCATGCTGCTCTTACCGTTGCCCACATTGGATCCGATGAGTCTAAACAAGCACTGAAACCGCTTGCAGATGCTGGCTTCCCAGATGATCCAGAAGACGAACTTAAAGGCGCCGTGCTTAGAGCTTTGTGGCCCAATCACATCTCAAACCAAGAGGTGTTCTCTTTGATCACTCCACCTAAAAAGCGAAGCTTTCATGGTGCTTATTATGGTTTTGTTGATAAAGAGTTGGCCGAATCGTTGCGCACTGAAGATGTCTTACCTGCTTTATCTTGGATCGAAGCAAATGCTTTAACACCAGAACGCTTGGAATACTTCCTAGGCACACTCTCAGATGCCATTATGTTGAAGGCGTGGGAAGAGATTGCTGATCCGCAGGTCTTAGAAAAATTTGCTCATATATCCTACGAACGGCTTAATGAATTTGCAGGCATTGTCGGTGACCGCGCGTTAAGTGAGAAGATTGCAGCAAAATTTCAGAAGGCCATTGAAGATCAAGATGAGGGTAGAAGAAGCCTTATCAAACAGCTTGCTCAGATCATTCACGAAAAAGACAAAAAACCAGGAAGGAAAGCTTTTATCCTCTATCACAGAAGTCATGTCCAGCTAATTCTCCCTAAAGATTTGGAGTGGCTTATCAAATGGCTGGAGGGTGAAAAAGGCGAGGAGATGCAAAAAATTATATCGGAAATTATTTCTAGTGCCTTTAGAGTTAACGATACGTCTCACATCGATTTGGTATACAAAGCCCGTCAACGCAATTCCTTTTTGGAAGAGGAGACCAGATTCTGGTTTGAGCCAGTGAAACTAGATTCTGATTTTGCCAAAGAACAACGAGAGCGATGGTCAGACGAAAAAAAGTGGCGGGAAAAGCGAGAGAAGAATGAGCGAGAGGAAATTCTAAAAGTTCTTTCGCCTGACAAAATTTCTGAGCTTCTGGAAAAAAGTGAAGCTGGAGATATGGATAGTTGGTGGCGCCTAAATAACGCCATGTGTATGTATCAACATGAACTTGATGACTCTAAATTCGAAGACCTACCTGGTTGGAAAATTATTGATGAGAACATACAAAAACGTATTATTGAATGTGGTAGGAAGTTCCTCTCCGAGCAAGAGTCAAAACCTGAGATCTGGCTAGGCAAAGGGAAGATCTATTTCCCGGCTATTGCTGGGTACAGAGCAATTAAAGCTTTTCATGAAAGAGAGCCAGAATTTATCGAGAAGCAAACATCTGAATTCTGGAAAAGGTGGGCATCAATTACTCTTGGAATGCCACTTGTGTCTAATGACCGTGAGAATGGCAAGATAATTGCTCTGGCATATAAGTATGCTCCCGATGAGGTAATTGCTACTTTAGACGTACTCATTGATGACGAAGCCCAAAGGTATAACAGCTTACTGATCAATGACTTGCTTGACGATTGTCTTGACGATAGGATGAGCACGTTTTTGCTTGGCAAGGCCCAACAACAAGGGTTTAGCCCTAAAGCAGCGGGTGAAATACTCCGTTTTTTATTGGGTCACGATGACCTATCTGCAAAAGAATACATAAAATCCAAAATAGCCGTACCCCTACCTGAGGATGCAGACAAAAAAGAAGAAGTGCTTTCCGCAGCATCATCGCTACTTCAAAATGCCGACCAATCAGATTGGGAATTTCTCTGGGACCATATCCAGCAGGACAATGAATTTGGGAGGGCGTTGATCTTCAAGTCGCATGACTCACCACTTCGCGGTTCTGGGGTGCTTCAAAAAATTAGCGAGCCTCAATTAGCAGATTTACATATCTGGCTAACCAACGAGTTTCCTCCAGAGGAATATAAACAACCTGAGGGTAGCGGTACTGTTACACCGAAAATATCTATTGGTGACTGGAGAGATTCAGTACTTCGGGTACTGATGGACAAAGGTACCGCTGAAGCTTGTCGTCAGATTGATCGGATTGCAGCAGCTCTACCTCAATATAAATGGATTAAGAGATACACATTAGTGGAAGCACGCAGAATTGCTGCACAAAAATCTTGGCAACCGCCTGAAGTCAATAATCTGTTTAAATTGGTAGAAAATCACGATTTGAGATTGATCAACAGCCCTGATGAATTGATGGATAGCGTTTTGGACTCGATTGCAAGGTTTCAGCAGGTGTTACATTCTCAACATCAACCACGGGTCATCAGGTTGTGGAACCAAGATCGTAGGAGAAAAAAACAACCAGTTATTTCTTGGCCCAAGGACGAACTCGATTTATCTGACGAACTTGCTTCTCACTTAAATGGTGACCTAGATGATCGTGGTATATTTGTTGGGAGAGAGATGACTGTGACTAGGGTCAACAGGTTGGATATTCACATTAAAGTTTTTGGTAAAGATCACTTAGGTAGACCGACCGATTCCCATGAGATCATTATCGAGGTTAAAGGATGCTGGCATCCAGAGTTAGACACCGCAATGGAGACTCAGCTCGTTGGCAAATATCTTTCCGCCAATGGCTGCCATCACGGGATCTATCTTGTTGGGTGGTTTAATTGTGATGCCTGGAATGACTCAAGTGATACTAGAAAACAAAAAGTGCCCAACCTGAGTTTGGAACAAGCAAGAGAGAAGTTTGGAAAACAAGCAGATGCCCTATCAGCAAAACATGCATTTAGGGTGGAATCCGTAATTCTTAATACTGAGCTTTTATAAAAACTGTGAAGTGTCTGCGTACATATCCAGTATGGGTTTGCCACTAGCTTTTCTTTTTTTAATCTCCTCTACATTCACAAAATTAACCAAGTAAATAATCACCGCCTTCACTAACTTCATAAGTTGGATAGTTTCGGCCAACATGGTGTTGTATCCGATATTATGCTTATCCAACTTACTGTCCCAATCTGTGATTCCGGAATCATAAATAACTAAGCGCCTATGAGTTAGTGCATTCCTGATATCTTGGATTCTTTGGTGTTCTCCAGACTGAAAGTCTCGGTAAATATCATATAAGGCATAAAGGCTGATGTTTTCCGAGTTAAGTATTTCTTTCCTGATGACTCCGGCATCCTGCCAAATAGAGGAGTTTCGCCCCCGCCCTCGAATTGAGTCGAAGTAAATATCTTCTTCTCTAAACCCAAGCTGGTAGTAGTCATTAATAAACACCGCTACTTTATCAAGGATGTTAAAGGCTTCTTTAAAAGATGATTTCAATAATCCGGTATAAATATTAAATTGAGAATAGTCGAGTGCGTACACAAAAGATGTTCTTTCACTTATTCTGTTGAAGTCCTCTTGCCGATACTGTGATTGAACGAAAAGCAATCTAGCAACTGCATAGTCTTCTTTTATTTGATTGAGATACTTTGCGAACTTATAAAATGTATCATCGTCATCCACTTTGGTTATTAGCCTTATAAAAATTGGGTCCTCTATTGCTGCTTCACAATGATCTTGGTGGATATGGAAATTGAGGAATAATTTTTCTTTCTGGCATAAATCTAGATAAAACTTCTCGAAATTGCTCAAATTGTTAGTCTTATACTTTGGGTGTTTGAGTTTATTTTTTAACAATGACTTGTCTTGGAAGCGAGACTCAATGTAGTGCAGTTCGTGTTCAAAGGCTTGTTTGGCGCCTTGCCCACCAACAGCAACAAGATCGGGGTTATTTATGACCGATTGAATATCTTGGTACGCCTCTACATAAATGGCAGCGCGATATTTATCGGAGATTTCAGCGAAAGCCCTCAAAGCCTTGGCTCTGTTCGCAATAGCCATTGAGAAACTTTTATTAATTCTGATAGCTTCATCGTAAACGTCAATTGCTTCAATACTTCTTCCTAAGGTATCCAGGCAATTCCCCAAATTTACTAAAAGTTGTGTAGAGAGACCTGGATCACCTATATCTTCTATTGATGCCACATTCATTAAATGTTGTTTAGCCTTCCACAGATTCTCACTCTTAGGAATGTTTCTATCAATTACAGCTGCAATTCTTTCCGTAAGTTCGAATAAATCTGTATACCCATTTGCTAGGCAGTAATGAAGGTATGCCTTAGCCTTGCCATCCTTTGCTTTATCAAGTGCTAATTCTCCTGCGACAATCCCGTCTTTAATAATTTTTTCACTTTTTAAACCAACTCCTATATCTATCAAAAAACCAGGTTTATAGAACTTGTAAAGTAGATCGTCAGAGTTACTTTGCTCAAATTCGTCCATTCTCTTGAGTGAGTTTTTGAAATCTCCCGCTCTAATTAATGAACCAATTGATTGAATTAATAGTGTGGCTCTGTCCATATTGCTTATTAGCTTAATTATATTAGCTGACGAAGGGAAGTGCTTGGATAAAAATAGTATCCTTACTCAAAGCTTATTGTGGACAATATTTGTTCCGTAATCACCCTGTTTTCTTCTATTGCAGGGTAGGTGGAAAATGAGATAAGTTTGTTATCCTTGACCACCATTGTGTGATATCTGCCTTTTGGTCCGGTAACAAGCCCTTCAATGCCCTTGTAGCCGCCAACAATGGCTTCCTTTATTGTTTTCGGGTCCATTTCCTTCTTCGCTTGCTCAAGTCCCTTCTCAGCCATATTACTGCCGGGTTGGTAAACCGCATAGAATTGGTAGATAGGCTTCTCCTGAGGTCCTGATTCGATATAGAAATTAACAGCATATTCTGTCGCCGGATCCTGCCTAAAGTTCATTCCTTCGGGAACTGTGACATGCACGCCTATTGAGCCAATAAACTTTTCGCCCTCTTTCAATGGTCTGCTTGGTGAAAGCTCTGGTATGTTTGTGGGCTTATTTTCCTGGAGAGTGATTGATTCGTTGGCCGGTGGAGAAGGTTTTCTTTGAGAGTATAGGTAAATACCTCCAAAAGCGATTATGAAGATTGCAGCAATGGTGAGTGGTCGTATTTTCATTCTGTTGGTCTACCTTGTGGTTCACCCATGTAGGGACCGCCCGGCATAAACATGTAACCGTAGTCTGTTTTTACTTCCTGCGGATAGTTTAAAAGGATTCTGGCGATTTCCCAAGCGGTCATTTGCGTTCCTAAACCGTATACACCCCGGTCGATAGTGTTCTTACCTACCTTAAGTGCATTCTCTTTACCTGGATTTGTGTCTTCTGAGTTCTCTAAAGCGTATCTCAGGGCTTTCTCGTTGCGTACAAAGCCATAGTAAGCGAGGTTGCTGATAAGTGCATCAGTGGTCATGTTTTCGGTTACATAGAAGCTGGCGCCGAGTTTTTCTGAGTCCTGGGCTTCTTCAGGTGTCATGCGGAGTTTATCTACAAAGTAATCCGCTACTGTGTGACCTTCCCAGGTGCTTTTATCGATGGGTTGAAATTGGGATTGGTCAACTCTCGGTCTGAAGATTTGGAAAGATATTACTCCTACTAGGAGAAGAGCTAATGCGTAGATGAGGGCATTTTTTGCGGTCGTTTTCTGGATTTTATTCATATTTGTCTGTATGTATAAACATTATCTCCAGGAAGTTATGCAAAGTCAAATTATTCTTACTTTACTTACTTTTTATCTCTACCAACA
>LBRM01000018.1 GCA_000991415.1 Candidatus Nomurabacteria bacterium GW2011_GWA1_36_15
CGCAGCATCTCTGCGTACCTTTGATATGTGTGGGTTTTTTGTGTATGACATATATCTATCTTACTCACCTCAATCCGTCCAAGCTAGTGAACCATTACGACAACCTTGACTAATTGCAATTTAAGTAGTATACTATAAAGATATAGTTCATTTATTTTTTAATAAACAACGGAGCTAAAAATGTTACTGACGTTTTTACGAATAAGCGTTTCGCTTATTTTCTTTTCCAATAAGATTTTAGTTCTTATAGGAAAGAATAGTACTGGTTGGTTGATGGGATCCATTGCAGGAATATTAGCAATATTTTATTTTTTTCTATTAGAACTCTATGTATATATGGTGATGGAATTCGGAATCTTCGTTTTGATGTTTTATGGTTTTCTCATAGGAAAAGAAAAAAATACAAAAACAGAATTAATTATTAATTGGTTTTTGATTGGCATACTAGGTGCTTTTGCTTATTTTGTATTTTCCGGCATTCTTACGATAGTTGAATTCTTTAGCTCTATAGCATTTCTTTTAGGTACTTATTATCTAATCCATACAAAACCTCGGTTAGGGTGGATATTGTATGTGTTGGCACATGCTGGGAGTACCTATTTAGGTTTTGAGAAAAAAGAAAATTTCTTTGCAACATTTCAGCTTGCTTCTGTCATCGTTGCTATAATTGGATTTTTATACCCAAACTTAAATCGAGAATAAAAAGGCTTTTTTAAAAAATAAGAAAGCCTTTTTCCTTTTATATTTGAAAAAAAGTTTAATACAAGGTATAATATTGGTATGGAACTGTTAGAACTACCTAAAAACAAGGAAATTACGTACATCGGTTATACCACTTATCGGGACAAGAATAATCTATTCGGCATAAAACGCAAAGACAGGCGTCAGCATGTTTATATCCTCGGAAAATCCGGTACCGGTAAATCTGTACTGATGTTCAACATGATTATTCAGAATATAGAAAATGGCGACGGAGTTTGTATGGTTGACCCACACGGAGAAAATGTAGAAGCCATTTTATCGGCTATTCCGCCACATCGTATGAAAGATGTTGTCTATTTCAATCCAGCTGATACTGATCACCATATTGGATTTAATGTTTTGGAATTAATTGATCCCAAATACAAACATCTGGTGGCTTCAGGACTAATGGGTATTTTTACCAAAATCTGGGCCAATGCTTGGAGCGCCCGGATGGAATATATTTTAAATAATGCCATTTTGGCTTTATTAGATACTCCCGGCTCAACCCTTCTTGGTATTCCTAGAATGCTAGTGGATAAAGATTATCGTCAAAAAATAATTGCTAATTTAAAAGATCCTGTCATTAAAGCTTTTTGGGTGCACGAATATGAGGCTTGGCAAGATAAATTCCGCAATGAAGCCATTGCTCCGATTCAAAATAAAGTCGGACAGTTTCTTTCTACCTCCATTATCAGAAATATTGTGGGTCAATCTATCAGTACCATAAATATTTTTGACATAATGAATGAAGGGAAAATTTTTCTAGTGAATGTTTCCAAGGGACGCATCGGGGAAGATAATTCTTCGCTTTTAGGCGGCATGATTATTACTAAAATTCAGCTGGCAGCCATGGAACGCGTCCGCATTCCGGAAAATGAAAGAAAAGATTTTTATCTTTATGTGGATGAGTTCCAAAATTTTGTAACTGAGGCTTTTGCTGGTATTTTATCTGAAGCTAGAAAATATAGATTAAATCTCACCGTAGCCCATCAATATACTGCTCAATTGATTTCAGATAAAAGTTCAAGTGTTAGAGATTCTATTTTTGGAAACGTTGGTACTATGATAGTTTTCAGAGTTGGTGCTAATGATGCGGAATTTTTAGAAAAAGAATTTGAACCGGAATTTACTCCTCAAGATGTTGTAAATTTACCGAATTTTAAAATTTATTTGAAATTAATGATAGATGGTGTGTCATCTCGTCCATTTTCAGCTAAAACTCTTCCGCCTTTGATAAAATCTGGCAATAAAAAAGTTGAAGAAGAAGTTATCAAATCCTCTCGTGATCTTTACTGCAGACCAAGAGAAGTAGTAGAACGAGAAATAAATAATTGGAGCGGGATGTCTATTGGTGATGATAGTAGTAGTGGCGGTGTAGAAAAGTTTCCTGCTCAATGTTCTATTTGTAAAAAAGAAACATTTGTGCCTTTTAAACCAGAAGTAGGTAGAGCTGTGTATTGTAGAGATTGCATAGCTAAAATAAAATCTGGAGAATTAAAACCTATTGCAGGATCAATAAAACAAATTAAACAAGATGAGACTAAGTTTTATAAACCTTTAGCGGATTTAGGTATAGAATTCAAGCAGAAAAACGAGAATGGAGAAAAAGAGAGATATCCAGAAAGGATAAGTAAATCTTTGCCTCATGATTTTGATAAAAAAATTCTGGTTAAGAGCGCTCCACCTGTGCGTTCCGGAGTGTTTTCTACGATTAAGAAAGTTTTTACGAAGGAAAAACTGAGAGAGAATTTAGGTTTAAAAGAAGTTTTAAATAAAGTACTTTCTGAAAATAAATCTTCTGCTCCTGTTTCTGTTCCCACTCCAGCTCCCACTCCCGTCTCAATTCCTGTTTCGCTTGATGTTTTGAAGAAGGAAAATAAGGAAAAACCATCAAAAGATCGCGCAGCCAGCGTCGAAGATATGGATAAATTGAAGAATCTTATTCAGTCGGCAGATATATCTGTTCCCAAAGATAAAGTTAAAGAAGTTCCAGAAGATGTTTTAAGAAAAATCTTGGAATAAAATGAAAAATGAAGTCAAACAATGTCAAAATTGCAAAAAAGACTTCACTATAGAATCTGAAGATTTTTCTTTCTATGAAAAAATCAAAGTTCCTCCGCCTACATTTTGCCCAGAATGTCGGACTGTTCGACGCCTATGTTGGCGTAACGAGATGTCTCTGTATAAAAGGAAATGTGATGCAGAAGGTCATGATGAAGACATTATTACTATTTATCACCCAGAAGAAAAATTAATAATATGCGATACAAAATATTGGTGGGGTGATAAATGGAATGCTATTTCACACGGTCGTGCTTATGATTTTTCAAAACCGTTTTTCCAACAGTGGAAAGAATTACGAGATAATATTCCTTTGCAAGCCCTTTCAAATTCTAATGCCAAGAATAGCGATTATTGCAATGTAGCTGAAGACAGCAAAGATAGCTATATGTCATCAGGTTCTTGGAAAATTGATAAAACTTATTATTCAAATAGAATTTCGGAAACTAGAGAATGTTCGGATTTATATGTGGCTCATCGCTGTGAGCTTTGCTATGACTCATTATTTTGTACGGACTGTTATCGCACTTTATATTCCTTTAATTGTAAAAGTTGCGTGGATTCGTATTTTTTATATGATTGCCATGGATGCACTAATTGTTTTGGTTGTACTAATTTGCGCAATAAATCATATTGTATGTGGAATGAACAACTTTCTAGGGAAGAATATATAAATCATTTAACAGAATTAAATTTAGAAAGTTATGAAATTATTTTAAAATTGAAAGAAAAATTTAATGAGCTTTATTTGAAATCATTGCACCGTTTTATAAATCAATCAAAAGTAGTTAATTCTACCGGCGATAATCTAGATGGAGTAAAAAATTGTAAATTTTGTTTCGATGCAACAGGCACACAAATTGAAGATTCAAAATATATTCACTGGATAGCTCATTATGCTAAAGATGTTTATGATTCTGGTCCTGGAATAGGGGAGGGTGAGATGATATATGAGGCGTTTGATACCGGTATAGGTAACTTTCGTAACCTTTTTACCAGTGTAGTTTATAACTCTCACGATATTGAATATGCTTTTAATTGTTATGGCTGTTCTAATTTATTTGGATGTATTGGTATACGAAATAAAAATTATTGTATTTTAAATAAACAATATCCAAAAGAAGAATATGAAACACTTATTCCCAAAATAAAAGAACATATGAATAGTATGCCGTATATAGATAATTTTGGTAGGGTGTATCGTTATGGAGAATTTTTTCCAACCGAACTTTCTCCTTTCTCTTATAATGAAACAGTAGCTCAAGATTATTTTCCAATAACCAAAGAAGAAGCGATTAAAAAAGGATATAGATGGCGAAATAGAAAAATAAGTGAACACAAAATAACCATAGAAGCTGAAAGTCTTCCAGATAATTTGAAAGATATTTCAGAATCTATTGTTGGAGAAATTATTGGTTGTTTACATAAAGGAAAATGCAAAGATCGTTGTTTGAGAGCTTATAAAATAACAATAAATGAACTTAATTTATATTGCCAACTTGGAGTACCACTACCACGTCTTTGTTATATTTGTCGCCACGAGGCCCGTTTAAGGAAACGTAATCCTATGAAATTATGGCACCGAACTTGCATGTGTGATAAATTAAATCATGAACACGACGGCAAATGTCAAAACGAATTTGAGACAGCATTTGCCCCCGATCGTCCAGAGATGGTTTATTGTGAGCAATGTTATAATAAAGAGGTTTATTAAATATGAATGAAGAGATTAGACAATGTAAAAAGTGTCAGCGAGATTTTATCCTAGAAGTGGATGATTTTTCTTTTTACAAAAAGATGGATGTGCCAGTTCCCAATATCTGTCCGGATTGCAGATTTAAAATGCGGGCGGTATGGAGAAATGAACATACTCTATATAATAGAACTTGTGGTTTATGTAATCGTTCCATTATTAGTATGTATAATCCAAAGTCTCCATATATTGTATATTGCAATGAGTGCTGGATTTCGGATAAATGGGATCCGTTTTCTTATGCTATAGATTATGATCCTAGTAAACCATTTTTTGAACAATTAAAAGAACTTATGATTAAAACTCCAAAGTCCGCGACTTATACCAGCATAGCCGTAGGTCCCAATATTAACAGCGAGTATACAAATTTTGCTGGAGGAAATAGAGATTGTTATTTAATTTTTAATTCCGGGCCAGATAACGAAAATTGTGCTTATTCACGAGGTTTAATTAAAAGCTCGGATGTCTTTGATGTTTATTATGGGGATGAAATTGAAAATGTTTATGCAGGAGTTGACGTCCATAAAAGTTCTAGGGTAGTTTATGGACAGAATGTATCTGACTGCGTAGATTGTTTTTTTGTTTTAAATTGTTCTGGTTGTCAAAATTGTTTTGGTTGTGTAAATTTGCGTCATAAATCATATTATTTTTTTAATGAACCATTGAAAAGAGAAGAATGGCTAAAACGTGTTTCTGAAATATCCGGAAGCTTTAAAAAAACCGAAGAGATGAGAAATAAATTTGCGGAATTTTCTATGAAGTTCCCAAATCGTAGCAATAACAGCCTGAAAGTCACAAATTGTGAAGGTGATTATATTTTTGAGTCAAAAAATGTAAAAGATAGTTTTGAAGCCTCTTTTTGTGAAGATATACGCCATTCTTTTTCGGTAAAAAGGGCGAAAGACTGCGCAGATATGATAGGGCATTGCCGTAACTCCGAACTTCTTTACAATGGTGTCGGTGTCGGAGCAGGTTCCAGGAAAGTTATTTGTTCCTGGTGGGTTGAGAGCTCTCAAGACATAGAATATTGTTATGCAACAAGACAAAGTAATGATTGTATAGGATGTGATGCCATAAAAAATGGTTCCTTTGTCGTTTTGAATAAAAAGTATTCAAAAGAAGAATATCAAAAAATAAAAAACAATATAATAAAAGAACTAAAAGAAAAAAGTATTTATAGAGATTTTTTACCGGGTAAGTTATCACCATTTTCTTATAATGAAACTATAGCCCAGGACAACATAAAACTGAAGGTAAAGAAACCATCAAACCGGAAGAAATTCCGGATAATATAAAAGATATATCAGATAATTTCATAAATGAAGTATTGGCTTGTATGGAATGTTCCAGAAATTATAGGTTAATAGCTCGTGAACTGGATTTTTACAGGAAAATGTCTATTCCAATACCGAGAAAATGTTGGAGTTGTCGTTTTATGGAAAACATTCGGCGCCGTGGGCCTTACAAATTCTGGAAACGAAATTGTGCAAAATGCCAAAAAGAAATTACAACAAATTATGCTCCAGACAGACTGGAAATAGTTTACTGCGAATCCTGCTATCAGAAAGAGGTGTATTAAAATTTTTAGGTATTAATATATAAACATTTTGCAAAATGACAAAATATTTGGTAATATAGAAATATATGAGTCTAAAATATAGAAAAATTGAAAAAATGGTTAAATCTTTTGCTAATCACAGAAGAATCCGAATTTTGGAGCTTTTAGGAGAAAATTCTGATATGTCCGTTGATGAAGTATCTCAGAATTTAAATGTAAGTTTTTTTACTATTTCAGATCATATACGCAAATTGTCAGATGCCGGTCTCGTTGAAAAAAAGAACAAAGGACGTTTTGTGATTAATAATATAACCAAAACAGGGAGAACTATTTTGTCATTTTGCAAAATGTTTAAATGAGTAAAGAAGAAGAAAAAAAAATCTGTCAGAACTGCAAAAAAGACTTCGCAATCGAGCCGGATGATTTTGGATTTTATGAAAAAATAGGCGTTCCTCCGCCGACTTTTTGTCCGGAGTGTCGAAGACAGAGGAGATTGGCTTGGAGGAATGATTTTATCTTTTATAACAGAAAATGTGATTTATGCAAAAGAGATATAATTTCAGTTTATTCGCCCGATAATCCGCAAGTTATTTATTGTAACAAATGCTGGTGGAGCGATAAATGGGATCCAAAATCTTACGGTCAAAATTTTGACTTTTCACGGCCATTCTTTAAACAATTTTCAGAGTTTCGTTTGAAAGTGCCTGCTCTATCTCTTTTTAATGATAACACTATAGGAAGTGAGAATTGTGAATATACTCAAGATTTTGCATTTGGAAAAAATTGTTATATGTGTATGGTA
>LBRM01000019.1 GCA_000991415.1 Candidatus Nomurabacteria bacterium GW2011_GWA1_36_15
ATTTCATTAGCATATTCTTCTTTTACAATTTTGAAAAAATAGCTTTCATTCATAACTTCTATAGTAGCTGCTCCGATACGGGTAGTAAAAAGTATCAAAGCCCATATCCAGAATATTGGCTCTGTAATCAAAGGAATTACCAAAACGGATAAGGCGATAATTGAAAAACCGAGAAGAAGCATTTTTTTCTCACCGATTCTGTCTGAAAGTTTACCCAATGGAAAATCTAATACGATAAATGGAAGCAACATTATTGAAAAAATGATACCAATTTTATCCCAACCAAAACCAATGTATTCATGCAGATATATTGGTGTATAAATTATCATCCAGGCATAAAAGAATTGTAAAATTAAATTACTGAAATATATTTTTGAAATATGTTTATTATGTAAAAAAATTTTTAAAGTTTTTAATATCGAGACCTTTTTATATTCTGGATCTTTAAAATCACGTAGAAACAAAAAGAAAATTATTCCCGCTAGAATAATAAACCCTGCTGCTAAAAGATAAATACCAGAGAAAGAACTTTTATTAATAATTGAACCAGAAATTAGCTGGGCAACAATCCAAGCAAAATTTATAATCATTAAATAAAAACCTCGAAATGAACCAATATGAGAACTCTTTGAAAAATCTTCGACGAAAATATCTAATGAAGCGATGATAAAATTAGTGGATATAAAATAAAGAATAAAAGCAGGAATTATAATGAAGATATTGTTTCCAAAGGCAAGCAAGATAAATGATAAGAGTATGAATGAGTATGATAAAAGAATTGTCGAACGGTTTCCTAAACGAGTCAAAATCTTAGGCATTTTTAATAGGCCTAAAATGGTTATAACTGAGGCAATTACGTAAATGATACCTATATAATTTTTGTCAACATAAATTTCCAAAAAACTCGAATTTATATAAGAGGTAAGAGCTACTGGGATAGAAAATAAAAAACCTGCTAAATATATTACTTTTCTGTTATGTCCCATAAATTAGTTTTTAGGTTCTAGGTTCTAGCAACTAGTCACTAGCAACTAGCACCTAACTTGTTAAATACTTAATACTACCGGAATAACCAGGGGTCTTTTGGCAGTCTTTTGATATAAAAATTTTGAAACTGTTTCTCCTAAATTAGCTTTAATATAATCAAGATCAACCAAATTATTTCTTATAACTACATCTTCCACCCCCTTTTTAATAATAATTCTTACCTGACGTAAAAGTTCTTGATTTTCTTTCAGATATACAAATCCTCGTGATATTAAATCTGGGGATTTTTTTAATTTTCCAGTTTTTTGATCTACTAACGCTATAATTACAAACATTCCATCTTTTGCCAGCATCACACGATCTCTGATAACAACATCTTGGGTATCACCGATTGAAATGCCGTCTACCATCATCAATCCAGCAGGGGCTTTTTCCTTACGCATGGTCATTTTTTCTCCATTAGCAGATATTTCAATAACTGAACCATTGTCCGGTACGGCGATATTTTCTTCTGGCATGCCGAGTTCAAGAGCCAGTTCCTTATGAAGTTCAAGGTGATAATGATGTCCATGAATAGGTATAAAGAATTTTGGATGAGTTTTTTTATGTAGCCATTTGATGTCTTCCTTATTGCCATGTCCGGTGGCATGCACGAAGTCTTCACCCGGGGTGCGATAGCTGATGATTTTAACGCCTTGCCGTGACAGGCCGTCTTTCATTTTTTGAACTTGAAGTTCATTGCCCGGGACAATAGAAGCCGAAAGTATGATGGTGTCTCCTTTGTGCAGTGAAAATTTTGTATGCGATTTATTGGATGCGCGATTCAGAGAAGAAAATTCCTCGCCTTGAGCGCCGGTCATAAGAACCACGACTTTATTTGGGGGATAATTACCTGCTTCTTCTATGGGTATCAGAGTGCCCTTTTTGGGTTTAAAGAATCCAGCTTCTATCGCCACTTCTATGTTTGTTTTCATAGAACGCCCATCTAAAGCTATTTTTTTACCGAGGTTTTCAGCAATTTTCACTACATGAGCTAATCTAGTGATATGAGAAGCAAAAGCAGCAATAATTATGCGTCCATTTATTCTTTTTATTAAATTCTCTAATCCTTGATGTACTTTTTTTTCGGGCAAGGCATAACCTTCATTTTCAATATTGGTGGAATCAGTCATTAAAAGGAGCACCCTTGCTTTATCAAAAATAGAATATTCTTTTTCTTCTTCGGGAGTTACAATTCCGTCTACTTGGTCTAATTTATAATCTCCTGGATTTACGATCCATCCGTGTTTAGTTTCTATAATAATACCCATTGAATCAGGAACCGTATGCATGACACCAAAAAATTTAATTTTTATCTTGCCGCAGGTTATTATTTCATCTTTTTCAACGATATGTTCTTTCATGGCTGGCAATTGTGGAAATTCTGCTTGGCGTTTTCTCATAAGAAGAATGGAAAGATTACGGGAATACACGGGCGGGTTGCCTATACGTGAAAGAACAAGTGGCACGCCCCCAATATGATCTAAATGTCCGTGGGTAATGATAAGTGCGCGTATTTTTTCTTTGTGTTCTTCAAGATAAGTTGTGTTCGGAATAACATAATCGACGCCGGGCGTTTCTTCATTAGAGAAATGCATACCGGCATCAATTACAATGATGTCGTTGTCTATCTCTATGGCGGTCATATTTTTGCCTATTTCTTCTACTCCGCCCAGCGGAATGATACGAATTACTCCTTCTTCGAGTGGCGGAATTTTATTTTCATTTGTGTTCTTATAGCCGCTTTTTCCACTGAAAGAACGATTATTACTTCGAGATTGCCTGTAATTCTTCTTAGAATACTGATAAGTAGAATTTTTTATAAGTTTTTTAGAAGTTCCACGCCTAGAATCCAGACGCCCGGCGTCTGGTTTAGTGGTCTTTTTTTCCTCTATCATGATGGCGCTAAAAGGCAGCCTGTTTTTTTTCATTGTTTTTATTTGTTTTTTTAATAATAAAAATAGTTTTTATTCGGAAAATATTTTCCAAACATTATCTGTTTTAATATACCATAAATATGAATTTAGGAATCTATCCTCAGGTCTAATTATATGGTCTATAGAAAATCTTTGAATATTTTTTGATACTATATATATAAAATTAGGACTATACAAAAAAACAGCCGGCATATCTTTTTTGATTTCATCTTCAAATTGAGCGTATTTTTTTATTCTGGATTTTTCATCGATTGTGATAGACGCGTCTTCCAATATTTTATCCACTTTGGCATTGGTGTACATGGCCACATTAAGGCCTGGGTCTTTTCTTTGAGAAGAATGCCAAAAAGCATATAAATCGGATTCGTGATTGATTACCTGTCCAAAAAGAAGGACGTCATATTTACGTGGACGAATTACCGATTGAGTTAAATTTCCGGCCTCAAAAGTTTTGATGTCAACTTTCATCCCGATATTTTCCAAATCTTTTTTTATTAATTCTGCGGATTTCACAAGTTCTGGAGCATTGCCTGTGGAAATAGAAAATTCTAGATACGCCGTAGTTTTCTTCTTTTTTTTGTCGGTTGTTGTTTTTTCTAAAAATCCATCCGCCCCATTTTTCCAGCCATCTTTACTTAAAATATCTTGGGCTTTTTTGATTTTTTCTTCATGTGAAATATTATTTCCCTTGTTCAATTTTTGATAATTAATCATATTAGGAGGTATCGGATTATCAATGGCAACCCCATAACCTAAAAGTACGTCACGGATAATATCGTCCTTGTTAATGGCTAGGTCTATAGCTGTTATGATGTTTTTATCAGTAAAAATTTGATTTTGATTTTGATTTAAAAAAAGTCCAAACACCCGAGGAAGCGTCAGAGATTCTACCCGATAGTTTTTTTCTTTCAGTATTTGCGCATTTGAAGGAGTAATGGAACTTATTTGATCTACCTCTCCACTTTCCAGCGCCGATATTTGGTCATTTTCGTTCGGGTAAAAGCGCAATATTATTTTTTCAATATACGGTTCGCCCAAATTAAATTTTTCAAAAAATGCCAACTCGTAATAATCTATTAATCCCCCGGATTGTTTGTTTACCTTTGCTACTTTGTAAGGTCCTGATCCGATTGGTTTTGTATTTGCATCATTAAGTTCAATAGGGGAAGCTTCCCATAAAGATGCTGGCATTATGCCGAGGGTTGTGTTTTCTAAAAAGGATGCATAAGATTGTTTTAGTGTGAATTTAACCGTCTTTTCATCTATTTTTTCAACACTGACACCATCCCAATTTCCTCTTTTAGGACTTTTTATGACCGGATCCTTAATTTTATTTATGGTAAAAACTACATCATCAGCACCAACCGGTTTTTCGTCATGGAAATAAATTTCATTTTTCAAAGTAAAAGTATATGTTAGACCGTCTTTTGACACTTCATATTTTTCAGCTAAATCTGGAGTAAGAGTGCCGTCTGAATTTTTTCTCATTAATCCGGAATAAATAAGCGATACCAAATCTTGATCGGCATCGGAAAATGCCAGTACCGGATTTATAAAACGGGGAGTGCCGACAATACCTTCAGTTATAGATCCTCCCTGTAAAGCTACCTCCACCATAAAAGATTTGTTGATATTCTGAAGTATTATTATGGTGCTTAAACAAAGAATAAATACAAAACTTAAAAAAATAAAATACTCTCTTTTTGAAAAATGAGAGATGGCTCTTTTTATTTCATTTTTTGACGGCAACAAACTAAGTATACGACTGTAAAGATTTTCCATAAAACTAAAATTTAATGTAAAATTCCTTAGGCTAATACTAGGCAGCTTTTATTATTATAGCCAGAAAAGCGGACAAAGCGAAAAGGATTCCACAAACAATAGATAAAATAAAAAGAAAATATTCAAAACCCCGGCGAGTGTGATGAAAAGAATCACCGTCACTCCCTCCTAATGCGCCTCCCAACCCCGCCCCTGATTGTTGAAGTAATATTGCCGAAACTAATATCACAGAAAGTATTATCTGCGCATAAGGCAGTATTATAGCTACTGATTGCATGAAGTTAGTATTGCATAAATTGCTTCAAAAAGCAATTTATTTAACTTAAATCGTTCCAGACCAAAAGTTTCCATTCGTTCTTTTTAAACCAATGAGGAATGTATGAGCAAATAGCCATGCCAGCATTTTTAATCGGATTAAAATAACTTAGATTATTATATTTAGAAGCAGTAAGTTCATTTCCGTAGAGCATATAAGACACTACCATTTTTAAGAAAACGCCATGAGTAATCATAATAATTCTTTTTTCTCTTCTTCTGGCGATATAGGCTAATAATTTTTTTGCTCTTTTTTTAAGATCAATGAAATTTTCTTCGTCAGAAATTCGCAAGTCATCAGGATGGTAGCTTCCGTCAATACGATCTATAATTTGTTTAACTCCTTTTTCTTGACTCCAATGGCCTATTACTTCGGAAGGATTTTTTCTTTCCACTAGAAGATCAGAATATTCTACCGGTATTTTCAGTTCTTCAGCAATAATTTCTGCCGTTTCTTTAGTGCGCTGATATGGACTGGAGATAATAACTTGAGGACACCCTTTCTTTTTTGGAAACCTCAAAGCTGTAGCCAATGCTTGAACTCTGCCTTTTTCAGTCAAAGACCCTTCTGGCCCCTGCCTGATATTTTTGGCGTTATTTTCAGTTTCGCCATGTCTCACGAAATATATCAGTTTTGTTCCCATAAACGCTATTTTACCACGAATTTATGTTATACTTAAGCTATGAAAAAGGAAATTTCGATGTTAGCTTTATTTCAAACACTATTTCATAACTTTAATGCTCGAGCTTTTAAGGATGCCACCCTTGCTTTTAAGAAACACCTGGATGCTGGAGGCAAAATGCTGGTGGCTATGGGTGGAGCCATGTCCTCCGCTCAGATTGGTATTACTCTTGCCCCGATGATTAAAGAAGGAAAAATTCACGCTATTTCTTGCACCGGCGCAAACTTGGAAGAGTCAATTTTCAGATTGGTGGCTCATAACAGTTATAAAGATTATCCGGATTATAGATATTTTACCAAAGAAGACGACGAGAAAATTTTAAATAGAGGAGAACGAAGAGTGACAGATACATCCATTCCGGAAGAAGAAGCGTTTAGAGTAGTAGAGCCGATTATTTTAAAAAGATGGAAAGATGCGCAAGCCAAAGGTGAGCGCTATTTTCCACATGAATATTTTTATCAGATTTTATTATCGGATGAACTGAAAGGGAAATATGAAGGCAACCCAGATCATTGCTGGCTCTTGGAAGCCGCGAAAAAGAATTTGCCTATGGTGGTGCCGGGTTGGGAAGACTCAACGCTCGGAAATATTTTTGCTGGATATTGTAAAACAGGAGAAGTAAATCCAGCCGTTATGAAGACGGGCGTGGAATATATGGTGTATCTTTATGATAAATACAATGAGCTTTCACAAAGTGGTCCAGGTTTGGGATTTTATCAAATTGGTGGAGGAATTTCCGGAGACTTTCCGATTTGTGTTGTGCCTTCTATAAAATATGATTTGAAAAAAGAGGTCCGACCTTGGGGATATTTCTGCCAGATTTCGGACTCTACTACTTCTTATGGATCGTATTCAGGAGCCACTCCGAATGAAAAAATAACTTGGGATAAATTAACCAAAAATACTCCTATGTTTGTTATAGAATCTGATGCCACTATCGTCGTGCCTTTAATGTTTGAAGCCATTTTGGATCGGTATAATATTATTGAAAAATAGTATAGTCAACCTGCCAGGTTGACGAGTTTGACATGTGGATAACTATTTTGCTTTCCCGTCGGGGGGCGTATTCTAACCAATAGCTTGGACGGAATTAATTAATAATTGACTGGGTGTTTTTAAATTAATTCCCATGTGAAGTCTTTCGTAATTGTAGTATTGCAA
>LBRM01000020.1 GCA_000991415.1 Candidatus Nomurabacteria bacterium GW2011_GWA1_36_15
CGTGGTGGAAGGAATCATTCACGGCCTTTTGGCCAGCGCCATTACTATGGCCATATTTTATCCCTTAACTTGGTGGCTTGGCCCTAAAGCCGAGAATTTTTTTGGCGGATTTAATCTTTTTGATTATTATTTTTCTCATTGGTTTTCAATTTTTGGTATTTTGCTTTTGACCGGCATAATACTTGGTGTCATCTCCGCGGCCATTGCCGTTCGAAAATATCTGAGAGCCTAAATTTTGGGAGGTCATCTAATGGTAGGATACGCGGCTCTGGACCGCGGCATGAAGGTTCGAGTCCTTCCCTCCCAGTAAATTATTGAAGTCTCACTTCGATATGTGCTTCAAAAAACACCGCAAGAAAAGGTGTTGCTCTTGCTAGCCCTCCCGTGCGCGGGCAACAACAAGGAACTCCCTTTTTGATTTACGCTTTCATTAAGTTTTGATATAATATACATAGCGGTTGATAACTACTTATATTATACTATCTTAATAAATAATAGTAAATAATTACTACCTATGGCAAACAATAAAAGCGTTATAGCTGAAAATATAAAGAAATATCGCAAAAAGAAAGGTATCACGCAGGATAAACTTTCAAAAATGGCGGATATTACCTATAACACCATTATTAAAATTGAATCGGGGGCAACTTATAATCCACGAGTGGAAACATTAAAACAAATCGCTGACGCCTTAGGCGTTAGTATTGATGATTTAATGAAATAAAATCATGCCAAAAATAAAAGATTTACCCGAAGATCAAAGACCAAGAGAGAAGTTGTTAAAATTTGGACCAGAGGCGTTGTCCGATAAAGAACTTTTGGCAATTTTGATTGGTCATGGATTGAAAGGAAAATCCGCAATAGATATGGCGGAAGAATTATTAAATGAATACAAAAATCTGAAAGGGTTGGCAGGTAGACGCCTTGATGAATTTATGAAAATTAAGGGAATAAAAGAAGCAAAGATTATCAAAATTGCTGTAGCGTTTGAGATAGCAAAACGAATTTATTTTACATAAAAGTATGTCAAAAGAAAAAAACAACATTACAATTACCGACCCGTTCAAAAACAAAAAGCATATCAATTATGCACTTGTTGAATCAGTCCGCCCGATGATGTACAAATCCCTAAAGTATTGGGGCAAAAAACCGCATAATATCTTTAGAAAGTATATTGAAAATTATACGAAGGAAAACGAAATCGTATTAGACGCATTTGCCGGTAGTGGCATCACTCCATTGGAGGCAGTACAAGCGAATAGAAAAGCGGTTGCCATAGATCTCAATCCGGTTTCTACTTTCATGATTGAGATATTAGCCAAACCACTTAATTACTCAAAATTTGGAAAATACTATAACGAAATACTTGGAAAATTTATCGAGAAAGAAAAAGAGCTGGGGTTTTTCATTACTAAATGCGAGAAGTGTAAGAATACCGCCAGAGTTACAGGGATTCACTGGGACGGTAGTACGCCAATACTCATAAGATATGAGTGCTCTTGTACGAAAGGGATTCAAGGCAAAATCCCTGATGATTTTGATAAAGAAATTATCCAAAAAACAGACAACATAGAAACCCCTTACTGGTACCCAGAAGATGAATTTCCAAAAACTGATTTTTTCAAATCTGTTCGTAGGGGAGTTGGAAATCAGTATTATAAGCTTTGGACAAACAGAACACTTTACCTGCTTTCATTTTTGTATAAAGAAATTGAGGATGTTAATGATGAAGAAACAAAAGATTTTTTGAAGTTTGCTTTTATTTCTATGGTTCACCTCGTTACAATTATGGTTTCTGCGAGGAGGCCAAAAACTAAAAGGCCAGATTCTGGAAGTTGGGGCAGGCCAGCATTTATTCTGCCGAAAAGACACATGGAGCAAAATCCGGTAATACTTTTTCAGAGAGCGGTTGAGGACAGGCAAGGCGTTATAAAGGCGAAAAAATCATCGGAAAAATTGCTCGCGAATAAGGTAAAAATAGCAAAGGATTTTCAGGAACTATCCGATGATAAAAAGGATAAAAATTTGCTCGTTTTAACAATTGACGCTCTGGATTTATCAAGAAACATCCCCGAAAACAGCGTGGATTATGTATTAACTGACCCTCCCTATGGCGGACTCATTCAGTATTTTAGTTTGAGCAGTCTTTGGGCAATTTGGTTGAAACACAATAATCCAAAATTTGAAATTCCCTATCAAGATGAGATAACCATTGAAAATAGGAAAGATTTTGAAAGATATCATCAGTTACTCACCAAGGCATTGAGAGAAATTTATAAGGTACTAAAGCCCGGACATTATTTAACGCTCACTTTCCACAATAGAGAAATTAATGTTTGGAATTCGGTTATTAAAGCTAGTGCATACTCTGGTTTTGTTTTTGAAAAAATTCTATACCAACCAAACAAACGAGCTTCCGAGGCGGGAGTTGCCATGCCGTATGGAAGCGCAATCAGCGACTATTATTTGCGATTCAAAAAACCGGAAAAGGCGGGAGTATCTGACCATCAAAAAATGGGCAAGGAAGAATATGAAAGAATTATTGTTAAAGCCGCTAAAGATATTATCGCTTTGAGAGGTGAGCCAACAGAAATGACATTTATTTTGAATGGTATTTATACTGAATTATTTTCAACTGGGAAATTTTTTGAAGGCAGTCATGAGGATATTGTAAATATTCTCAAGGATAATATCGGAAAAGAGTTTGTTTTAATTGAAGGTAAGGGCGGGAAACTCGGGCCTAAATGGTGGTTGAAAAATCCAGAGGATATGCTTTTCAAGCAAGTACCCCTATCAGATCGCGTTGAAAAAGTGGTGATAGATATGTTGCGAGGAAATATCAAAGTTACCTTTGATGAAATATTACAAAAATTATTTATCACTTTTCCAAACGGATTAACGCCCGACACCAAAGGTGTCATAGAGGTATTGAAAGAGTATGCGACAACGACTGGTGATGGCCGGTGGCGGTACAAACCAGAGGTAAATTACAGAGATTCAGAACATAGCGAGATGATTTACTATTTATCTGAAATTGGCAAAAAGGCGGGTTATAAAATTTGGATTGGGAGCAAAGAACAGGGCGATACTTTCAGAAACGAAAAGTTATCAAAGTATTGCACAGAATCGAATCTTGGACTTGCCGGATTTTCCGGCGATGAACTTCGCCGAATCGCAATGATAGATGTTCTTTGGTATGAAGGCCCTTCCATTAAATTCATTTTTGAAGTTGAAAATAGTACTAGTATTACATCTGCCATTGAAAGAGCTTCACATATTCCAGAGAAATATGAAGTAAAAAGATTTATAGTAATACCGGAGGAAAGACAAAAAATGCTTGAAAGAAAAATGAATGAACCAATGTTTCAAGAAGGGTATAATAAATACAAATGGCAAACGATTCACTACGATGCGCTGAAGGATTTTTATAATCTATACAAGGGCGACAAGACAATCAAACAAGATGATTTGAATAATTTGAAATAAAATTATGCCAAAAAAGAAGCCACAAAAAAAAGAAAAATACGATAAGCGTAACGCCCTTAATAATTTGTCTGGTAGGGAGTGGTTATTGCTGACTAAAAGTATTTGGATAAGCGAAAAAAACGGGGATGATAAGTTTGCATTTCAACATCCAGCACCCTTTTTAATCAATGACATAAGAAAATTGATTAGATTTTTTACTAAAGAAAATATGGTTGTTCTTGACCCGTTTTGTGGCTCCGGGACAACCTTAGTTGCTAGTGCCAGAGAAAACCGAAAAGGAATAGGTATAGATCTAAACAAAAAATATTGTCAGATGAGCCGGAACCGCTTGCAGGATTTGAAGTTGAGGAAAAATCAGCAGGTTATTTGTGGTGATTTGCTTAAGAAAGTATCTGAAATTAAGGGGAAAATAGATTACTGCGTAACCTCGCCGCCATACCATAATATTTTGAGACACAATGGTGGTGGGTTAAGAGACTCGAAAGACAAAGACGTACGCAATGGTTCTCGTCTTGGTGTTGAGTATTACTCCAACGATAAACGAGATTTAGGAAATCAAGCACAATATAAAGATTTTTTGCGATTATTAAAAGAAGTGATGACGGAAGTTTATAAAAAATTGAGAGAAAAAAAATACTGCTCCATTATCATTAGCGATTTTACGGTAAATAAAAAAGAGACGAACGCGAGCGGTGATGTTATACGACTTATGCAGGATATAGGATTTGGTTTTGAAGGTGCGGTTGTGCTCGTTCAAGACAATAAGCCGCTTTATCCCTTTGGCTATCCTTATGCCTACAAAATGAATCATCATCATCAGTATATTTTGAATTTTAAGAAAGCGTAACTATTTATGAAGTTTTCAAAAGAAATATTTAATATATTGGGTTGGTCCGAAAAAAGCGATGATTTTATTATTGGAAAGGACAATTTTTCAGACCTTCAAATAAGCTCAACTCCGGCAATCGAGCAGTTTTATTATTTTTTCTACCAAAAAGATAGAAGATTAATAAAACAATTTGTTCTCAATGAGGGAAAACAGGTGGACTATATATGCAGAGTAACTTTAATAAAAAAGGACGATAAATTCACGCCACGGTTGTCATTTTCTGTCCGAGATAAAACGAAAAAAATAATCGAGAATACGGAAGTAACGCCCACGAATATAAAAGCGAATGTTAGCTTGGACGAGTGCTATGATAATTTTTGGAAACTAATTTCTTTTCTTAAATCATTACAAGACATCGAACTTCCCAAAGACAAATTTTCTCTTATGTCTCAAGATGAGGGAGAAATTGTATCCGCGTTACGTGGTCGTGGAACAGACAGTGTTTTAAATATTGTTAAACAATTATTTTTATCTCCCGATATTTCTCTAACACAAAAAGACATAAATTCTCTTTTAAAAAGAAGGGATAGGCTGGCCGGTTTTAAAAAAGCCCTAAGCGAACATTCAACTGATGAAGGGTGGTGGCAAGATTTTTTCGAAGAGAATAAATGGATTTTTGGATACGGCTTAAACTACGAGATTTTAAGACAACAACAATCTCAACCAACATATGGCGGAGTTAGAATGGACGGAAAGGGTGGACAACGAGGTGATAATTTAATGTCTACAACTGGGGATCTAAATTTCACAGTTCTTGTT
>LBRM01000021.1 GCA_000991415.1 Candidatus Nomurabacteria bacterium GW2011_GWA1_36_15
TTGATTTTTTTGCGCGAGCTTTTATCAGAGCGCGGGTCAATCTATCTTCATATTGATTACAAAATCGGACACTATGTAAAACTAATAATGGATGAAATATTTGGTCGTGATATGTTTCGCAACGATATTACTCGTATCAAGTGCAATCCAAAGAATTTTCATCGCAAAGCGTACGGCAATATAAAAGATTTAATACTTTTTTATTCCAAAGCAGAAAGCCCTATTTGGAATGACCCGCGCGTTCCTTTCACAGAAGAGGATAAGGAACGTTTATTTAAGAAACTGGATAAAGGTGGGCGACAATATACGACTATTCCACTTCACGCGCCCGGGGAAACTTCTAATGGAAATACCAGCAAAGAATGGAAAGAGATGAAGCCGCCAAAGGGTCGCCATTGGCGAACCGATCCGGCTATTTTGGAAGAATGGGATAATCAAGGATTGATTGAGTGGTCAGCAAACGGCGTCCCGCGCAAAAAAATCTTTCTTGACGAAAGAGACGGAAAGAAAATGCAGGATATTTGGGAATTCAAAGACCCGCAATATCCGCAATATCCAACAGAGAAAAATTTAGATTTATTAAAGCTTATTGTTGAGGCATCCTCAAACGAAGGAGATTTGGTGCTTGACTGCTTTGCCGGCTCTGGCACAACACTTGTTGCGGCACAATCGCTTAATCGCAACTGGATTGGAATTGATAAGTCAGAGCCAGCAATCAAGGTTGTGCAAAAACGCCTTAATGATTTACCAAGTAGCTTATTCTCCAAAGTCGAATACGAACTTTTGAAAGAATATGAGTAAAGAAAAAGTTTTTGAAATCATCATTCAAGCTATATTCTCTTGGCCAGGGATTGTTCTTATTATAGCGATTGTTTGTATTGTAATGTTTTGCAAAGAGATTTCGGGATTTATAAAAGGGATAAAGAAAATCAAGACAAAAGAATGGGAGTTTAATACTGAAGATGAAAAAACAGAAAAAGAGTTAACCAAAAACGAAGAACTTTCAAAAGAAGAAGAAAAAGAGGAAGAACAACCAGAAACTCAAAAGGTGGAGGAGCCAAAAACACTTGAGGAATGGCGAATGGAGATGATTTTCTCTACATTTGATAAAAATCAAACACGAACAGATGAAGCTTTTCAAAAAATACAAAGATTGAATGCTGATCCAGTATCTCGAAAGAAAGACGAATTACTTTATTTGAAATTCTCTCATATTGCGGGTAAAACGGATGCTATTCAGAGAATTAGGAATTTTTTGACCGATGCTGAAGTTGAGTATGAAGCGAATATGGCGCTTGGTTTTTGTTACGCCAATTCGAAAGATTTTGAGAATGCTACAAAATTTTACTTGCAAGCACTGGAAAAAGCTAAAAACGAAGAAGAAAAAACAAGTGTGGCCTCTCAACTTTACTCCTCCTTATATCGAGACAGTAAAAAAGAAGAGGCAGTTAAAATGTTAAGCGATGTTCTCTCAATTGCCACAAATGATGTTAATAAAGTTAAACTCTATGAAAGTTTGGCAGACATATACGAGAAAGAGAATGACCATGAAAACAGGGCTTTTGTACTTGATAAAGCCGTTGAATTAAAGCCGAATGATATAAGTTTGATTTTTAAAGTAGGTTACTCTTATGCAGAAAGTAAATACGATGAACTTTCGCTTTTGCATTATAAAAACGCACGGGATATTAATCCAGAAGATGAGGCCGTCCAAAATAACCTAGGTGTTCAATATGATAACTTAAAAATGCCCATTAAATCAATATCAAGCTATAAAAAAGCCGAAAAGCTTGGCAATACATTAGCAAGCGCCAATCTTGCTTATCGCTTGATGAATACGGGATTTACCGAAGAAGCTAAATCAATATTAGATATTGCCACTACCAAAGAAGATGCCCACCCGAATGTAAATTCAGCTCTTTCCGATATTCCTAAAAGGAGCGAAAAAGAAGATGAGGTAGAAAAGGGAAAAATCAAGCTTGCATTGAATTTGAGAAAATTCTTTTTGGTTTTTACAGAAGCGAAATTTATCAAGAGTGATGTGTTGGATAATGTTAGTGGCGAATGGAAATCGAATGTCGATACCATCTTTCAACTTTCTATTTCTGACAGGAAACGTCCAGAGTGTTGGCCTTTGTGTTTGCCATTCTGACAAAAGAATTCCTCCATGTTTAACAATTGCATCCGAAAGTTTTTTATCTTCAGGAGAGAGGACTGTGTCGATGCCCCAACCTAACACTGCAATGGTTTTTCCATTGTTTTCTATCGTTGTTCTGTGTACGTATTGATCCGCACCTCGCATAAATCCCGAGACAATCGTTTTCTTTTCAAAAACAAGTTTCGGGACAAGCATATCTATGACGCGTTTGCCGTATTCCGTTATCTGCCGTGACCCGACGATCGCGACGCAGTTTTCAAAAAGTTTTTTCGAAGGAGTGCCAATATAAAAAAGTCGCTTCGGAGGATTGGGAAGATCGGACAATTGCTTGATGTCGCGTGGATCCATATTCATAGCGTAGCATAATTTGTGTTAGAATAGCTCATAGAATGTTTAACTTCTTTTTTTCACTGCTGTCACATGATTTAGGGATCGATTTGGGTACTGCCAATACGCTCGTGTATGTCAAAGGGAAAGGGATTCTTATTCGTGAACCATCAGTGGTCGCACGCCATAAAAAAACAAAACAAGTGGTTGCCATAGGAAGAGAAGCAAAAAAAATGCTGGGGAAGACGCCTGATACCATTGAGGCAATCAGACCCTTGAAAGATGGAGTCATCTCAGATTTTGACGCAACTGCTGCAATGCTTAAATATTATATAGGCATTGTGCATGAGCATCCCAAAACAAAATTTTTACCCAATATCCCTAGGCCGAAAGTCGTTATTGGTATTCCATCAGGAGTCACAGAAGTTGAACGCAGGGCTGTGCAGGAAGCAGCGATCATGGCAGGAGCACGAGAAGCGTATCTTATTGAAGAGCCGATGGCAGCAGCAATCGGAGCAAAACTTCCGATTCAGGATAGTTCCGGCAGTTTTATTTGTGACATTGGCGGAGGGACAACAGAAATTGCAGTGCTTGCACTCGGAGGCATTGTTGTTAATCGTAGCATCAGAACAGCTGGAGATGAAATGGATGACGCCATTGTGACATTTATTCGGGTCAAGTATGGCATATTAATTGGAGAACCCACCGCAGAGGCAGTGAAAATTGCTGTTGGGAGTGCGTATCCTGTGGGAAAAGGCGACAGGCAAGCGGTTGTCCGAGGGAGAGACATTGAAACAGGACTTCCGCGCTCTATTCGAGTGTCTGAATCTGAAATACGGGAAGCACTGGCTCCAATCATTCAGGAAATTATTGAAGCAATTAGTGAGACCATGGAAGAAACACCCCCTGAACTCGTTGGCGATATTTTAGAACACGGAATCGTTCTTGCCGGTGGCGGCTCTCTTATCCGGGGAATTGACAAGCTGATTGCAACAGAGACAAAAATGCCTGTATGGATTACTGATGATCCGCAGACAGCTGTTGTACGCGGATGTGGGAAGCTTCTTGATGATGCTGAGCTCTTGCGCCACGTCAAAGTCGCCCAACGAAAAGTATGAAATTATTTGCAAAAATTATCTCGTTTATTTTTGAACCATTTTTTCTTTTACCGGTGATTGTCATTCTTGCAGCAGTTCGAAGTGGGATGACGGGAAACTCGTTCCTTATATTTCTTGCAGTATTGGTTTTTGGATTTTTTCTTCCTCCGACAATACTGCGCTATTGGGCGGTAAAAACAAAACGAATAACCAATTGGGATATCAGTGACCGAAAACAGCGAGTGGGGGCATTTATTTTCCTTTTCTTATTTTTAATTGTTGATTATGTTCTTCTTCTTTTTTTTAGTAATGCTGAATTATTGAAACTTATGCAATTTTATTTGTTCAGTTTTGTATTTTTTTATGGAGTCACGTTGTTTTGGAAAATATCCGGCCACCTGATCTATACCGTCATTAATTTCGGTATATTGTATGCGTGGTATCCTCAAACACTATGGTTATTTTTTTGTGTTCCACTATTGTTAGCCTGGTCACGTGTTGTTTTGAAACGGCATACACTCGCACAAACTATCGGTGGCATTATTTTTGGGGGAATCATGTATGAAATTTGGCAGCTCTTTTTCTGAAAATTTGACGGTCGAGCGAAAGCGGGAGCGGTGGTCCGCCAAAGGCGGACCGGGATGGTGGTCTGGGTCAGGAAGGTTTCTTCTTTTTACTATTTTATTCCTCTCCGTCATGTTTATTCTCTTTCTCAGGCTGTTTGATTTAACAATAATTAATGGCTATCAGTACCGAGAATTGTCCGATTCCAACAGGACACGTGAGATCATTCGTCATGCTCCTCGTGGAATTTTATACGATCGAACAGGAAAACCACTGGTGGAAAATACTCCTCTTGAGGGATATCGGTACAGGCGTACATATCTCTATTCTGAATCTACTGCGCATGTGGTTGGATATATGAATGAACTGACGCCTTTGGAACTTGCGAGTGAATTTTATAGTCTTCGGGGGTATCGGATGGGTGATCAGATCGGGCGCGTGGGAGCAGAGGATGTATTTGAGGATACGCTTCGCGGTCGGGACGGGAAAGAACTTGTTGAAGTCGATGCAACAGGGAATATTCTTCGGACTATTGGCAGAGACCCAGAACTAGCAGGAGAGACCCAGAACTAGCAGGGGAGTCAGTCACATTGTCACTCGATGCACGTTTGTCTCAGGCAGTTGAGCGAGCGTTTCCAAAAGATAAAAAAGGGGCTGTCATTGTCACAAAACCTGCAACAGGAGAGATACTTGCGCTGTATTCTGAAGATACCAGTGGATCTGATATACCGTCTTTCAATCGTGCCATTGGCGGTGTGTATCCGCCAGGATCGACATTTAAACTCGTCACTGCTCTTGCCGCTTTGGAAGAAAATGTCATGACTTCAACAACAGTTGTTGAAGATACAGGAGTCATCACCCTTGGTCAGTTTAGTTTTCCGAATTGGTATTTTAAACAGTATGGAAAAACTGAAGGAATGGTGGATATTGTGAAAGCACTTCAGCGGAGTAATGATATTTTTTTCTATAAAGTTGGCGAGTGGTTAGGGATAACAAAGTTGGGAGTTTGGGCAAAAGCAGTAGGAATTGGAAAACCCCTTGGTATCGAGCTACCAGGAGAGGCGAGTGGTCTTATGCCAGATCCGAAATGGAAAAATGATCATTTCCAAACACCACAAGATCTGGAAGCAAGAAGTAACGAATGGTATTTGGGTGACACGTACCATGTTTCTATTGGACAAGGATATCTTCTGACCACTCCGCTTCAGGTAAATGCATGGACAAATGTGATAGCAAACGGAGGAAGTTTATGTAGACCAACGATAAGGAAGGGGCAAAAGAGTTGCAAAGATCTGAAAATAAAAAAAGAGACAATAGATTTAATTACTGCGGGGATGAAGAAAGCGTGCGAGGTTGGGGGAACCGGGTGGCCATTATTTGGATTTAAAACATCAGTTGCCTGTAAAACAGGAACAGCGGAATTCGGAGATCCGCAGAACAAAACGCACGCATGGTTTATCGCATTTGCTCCTATCTCCGACCCGGAGATTTCTGTTACAGTACTTGTTGAAGGAGCCGGAGAAGGAAGCGATGTTGCTGCTCCTGTTGCGAAAAAGATTTTTGAAGAATGGTTTTCACGATGAAAAAATATATCTATCAATCTCCTCATGGCGATATTCCGTATGTCCGGATGGGGAAAGGAATA
>LBRM01000022.1 GCA_000991415.1 Candidatus Nomurabacteria bacterium GW2011_GWA1_36_15
CCAGTCTTTGTATTTGAGGAATAGCGAACTGTCTCACTAAAGGCGACCATCAAAAAATTCTGAATTGTCTCGTCTTTTATTTCGCGTATAGCTTTCTTTAGTTTTGCAAGTTTGACTATTACTTTATCCTTGAACCAAAAATCTATGTTCTTAAAATCTGGCCGCTTTATTTCGTTATCTTTAATTTTTCCTACCCTATCAAGCAATGCTAAGTATTCTTTTGTTAGCTTTTGGGGATTGATTGGTGTTGTCTTTGCTTTCGCAAGAAAAATAGCTAAAGGATTAAGGTCTATGCCGTAGGCATTTCTTCCTATCAATCTACTTTCAACTAAAGCTGAGCCTGAACCACAAAAAATATCACAAATTGTATCGCCCTCTTTGCTATAAGTTTCTAATAATCTTCGTCCAACTTGTGGGATAAACATTGCGGGATAAGTATGTATTCCATGTGTGTGCGATTTTGTTTTTTCTCCTCTGTAATCCCACGAATAATCTATTTTACGCACATACTTTTCATCTCTCGATTGTCCTTGATCAAGTTGCGATTCAAGATTGCGAATTATTTTAACTACAACACCTCTCACTTCTACCTCATCACGATAAATTGGAAACAGTGTCGGGTTTGCCGGTTGTAGTCTAAACTTTCCATTTTCACGATATAATTTTTTGAGCGTTGCTTGATTATCGTCTATCACGGCGACAACAGTTTGACCATTTTCCGCTACTTCTTGTTTGCGTATAACAACAATATCGCCATCAAAAATACCCTCATCAATCATACTGCTCCCTTGCACACGCAAAGCGTAGTGCTTGCCTTGCTTTCCAATTTCATCTCTTGTGATCGTGATAGTTTCGTCCGGAATTTCTATTGCTTCGATAGGCTGACCCGCTGCGATAGCTCCCAAAATAGGAATTTCCACTGTCTGTTTTGCTTTAACTGTCGAAACAGCACGAGGTTGATTGTGTTCTTTATTCAAAAAGCCTGCATCTTGTAGCTTGCTGATGTAGTAGTGAGCTGTTGATACGGAGGCGAGCTTAAACTTCTTCTTGATCTCCTCAAGAGAGGGGGCATAGCTATGCTTTGCCATATATACTTTTATAAAATCGAGGACTTGAGTTTGCTTTTTCGTAATCATAATGCTATTATAGAAAATAAATAGAATGTATACAAGTAGTAGTTATCCACAAACAATAAAATGTGATACACTTCAATTATGGCAGAAACCCAAAGAGAAAAAATTACAAACAAGGCGCTGGAAATACTGGAAAGTACTTCGGCTGGTGTTAGATATTCCGATCTTTTTCGAAAACTTGCTGAAATTCTCCCAGATGTCCCGCAAAATACTATTCATGGCACAATTTGGGATTTGGATAAGAAAAATGAGCAGATAATAAAACCGGAAAGAGGATTATTTATACTAAAGAAATATGCAGAGGGAGCGATAGAAAAAAGGAGTGATGTTGAAAATAATATCCATCTACCCACAGAAGCATCTTTTTATCAATCATTCGCTGATTATCTTGTCCAAGATTTAGAGGAATGTACCAAAGCCATATCTTTAGGCGGAAACAAATTTGGTGATAAGTGGGGAACGCCTGATGTGTTCGGGGTATATAAATTTTCTGAGGCTGACGCCGTTCGTCCACCTGTTGAAATTGTAAGTGTGGAAATTAAAACTGACACAAACCAACTTATTACCGCTTTTGGTCAAGCGTGTGCCTATAAAACTTTTAGTCATAAAGTTTATTTAGCTGTTCCAAAAGAAGCGGACACTGGAAGAATTGAGTCATTGTGTACTCGTTTCGGAATAGGTCTCATTCTTTTTAACAAAAAAGACTCTAGTGATCCAAGTTGGGAAATTCGCACACGCGCGGTTAAAAATGAGCCAGATTATTTCTATGTGAACGAGTATCTACAAAGATTAGGAGAAGATCGAAGATCACTATTTTAATTGTCGCCAAAACAAAAGAAGCGCCTCGTCTCGCCGCAAGGACGGAGAAATGAACAACACCAAAGAACCACAAATGATATAATACAAATGTTCATTTCGTAGTCTGAAGCGGCGAAGCAAAACCAAAAATTTCCTTTCCATTTTTTGTCGGCTCCCCCCTCAAAGCTGCGGTTCGCACAAAAGAAGATATCCTCACCAAAAACGCCCTCTCCTTCACGCGAGAGATAAGAGCGTAGTGTGCTCACTTAACTGGATCCTAAAAGATGTGTTACGCCGCGGGGAGTTCTGCGGTAAAGAGCGAACCTTTGCCGAGTCCTTCGGAAAAGACAGAGATTTTCCCCCCGTGCCGGCGAATGACTTCTTTGGCAATGTAGAGGCCGATGCCTAACCCTTCGGTATCGGCTTTTTTGGCTTCAACCGAGCGGAAGAATTTGGTAAAAACTAGAGGCATATCTTCCTTACTGATGCCGATTCCGGTGTCGGACACCGTAAACTTCACTTTGCTACCCGATTTCTCAAGCGCAACGGCGATTCTCCCGCCGGCGGGCGTGTAAGAAACGGCGTTTTCCAGAATGATGTTTATAACCGGCCGCAGCCGTTCTTGGTCGGCTATCACAAAACAATTATCTTCCGACTGAAAATCAACCGATATATTTTTCTCCACGATTCTTTTCTCCAGACCGGCGCCGATTTCCTTGATGAGACGCGTCAGATTAAGCCGTTTTAATTTGTAGGAAAAAGTCGTTTCGGAATCGGTGAGGCCGATTAGCACGTTGGTAAGTTCAAAAAGCCGAAAAGTCGCTTCTTTGATATTTTCCATTTGTAATCTTGATTTTTCCGGCAAAAGGCGATTTTCCATGGCGCTTTCCGCCGCCCACCGAATTCGCGTCAGCGGCGTCCTGAATTTGTGCGTAACGATAGTGATGAATTCATACTTCAAAACATCGGTTTCCCGGACTTTCCTCCAGACGAATGCGCCGACGCCGCTCGCGACAATCGCCGCCGCGACCGGTATGAGCCAAGCCGGAAAATTGGGATAGGTCTTTTCCACGAAAGAGCTGCCAAAGCTTAAGAAAGCAATGACAGAGCTCACTCCGGCTACGCTTAATCCGTAGACGAATGCCTTTTTCGCGACCAGACGGATATCAAGGAGTTCGTAATTTACCACCGCGTAAACGAACGGTACGGCATAAAAGAAAATGAAGAACAGGCCCCAGTTGGGATTTATGATAAAGACATTAAATACCGGCAGGACAAGGAGAAAACCCGTGCTGTAGCCAAGAAACATCGCCAGGAAAAAATACTTCAAACGGTTTTTCAGAATGAAGTCGGCCTTGCGGTAGGCGAGAAGCATTTCGGTCAGGAAATAGGTTGGGATGATGAGGTTGTAAATGAGCCGCATCACCCAGTGGTAGGAAGCGCCGGCCTCGTAGTAACTGGGGAAGAATAATTTTGCTTTGGACGGTTCAAGGAAGGCGTCGGGATAGGTTATATAAAAAGCCAAGAGGACTAGAGACACGGCGTACATTGCTCCGAGAATCATCTTTCTTTTTTGTTGAATGCCTATGACCGCGAGCGCGGTATGAGCGCTGAAGACCGAGATGAAAATAATGGAGAGGTTCCACATGAAGACGGCGCGCGAAGCCAGTGGGTCGGCAATATTTATGCCGACCGCGTGGCTCGTGTAGAAGACGCCAACGGCGGCCATGGTGAGGCCGAGCATAATATTTGCCGTTCGTTTCGGGTTGTTGAAATAAGTGAAGATGGCCAGACCGAAAGAGAAAATGGCGGAGATGATGGAGCCGACAGTGTGGATTAAGAGTTGGAATTCCATAGTTCGATGGCGCGCTGCGCTTAAATGTTGTCAACTTTAATGATACCATTAATCAATTATAAGTTGTAACGCCGAAATCTTATGGAACTTAACATAAATGAATTAGCGGTTTTTATTGCGGCGGTGGCGGTGACGGGGCTTGGCGCTCTTTGGTATTCGCCGATTTTATTTGGCCAGCTCTGGTTAAAGCTTTCAAATTTTAAGCCCGAGGAAATGGAGGCGGCCAAACAAAAAGGCATGGCCAAGTCCTATGTCGGCAATTTTATCGCCACTTTAATTTTGGTTTATGCGCTGGCCTACTTTCTTTCGGTCGGGGGCGCGATGGGGGTTGGCCCCGCTTTCGTTATCGGCTTCTGGCTTTGGCTCGGCTTTGTCGTTACCGTTTCGGCCAACGGCGTTTTTTGGGGCAAGGACTCCTGGGGACTTTACGGCCTCAATATGGCCCATCAGCTTGTTTCAATTTTGGTCGCCTCGGCCATTCTCTCGGCGTGGCCGATATAAGCGTAAAATTTAAAGCTAAAAACTAAAACATAAAACAAAAAATATCTTTTCTTTTAAAATCTTATTTAGTTTTTCATTTTTCATTTTGAATTTTCTATGTTTAGTAAGTCCAAAATTGAACTTAAAAAAGAATTCTCGCAAGAAGCATATAAAGTAACACAGGAAGGCGTGACCGAAGCGCCGTTTACCGGTAAGTATTTGAATCACCGCGATAAGGGAATGTATAAATGTGTGGTTTGCGGCACCGAACTTTTTTCGTCCGGCGCCAAATTTGATTCCGGCACCGGCTGGCCGTCTTTCACCGAGCCGGCAAATCTGAACAATGTGGAGTTAAAAGAAGACCTTTCTCACCATGTGCGGCGCACCGAAGTCGTTTGCAGACATTGTGGCGCTCACCTAGGGCACGTTTTTCCTGATGGGCCGAAAGAAGCCGGCGGTAACCGTTACTGCGTCAATTCCTGCGCGCTTGGTTTTGAGAAAAAGAATTAATATCAAAAGACCTCCTCACAGTGGCCGTTCAATTTCAGGTAAAAACAGCGGGTGTCTGGGATTGATTTTTTTGTGATTTGCCGCGCTTCGCGCAAATCCTCTTTTTTGGCGCCGGCGCCGCAATCTTCATGAATGGTTAAAATGGCCAGCTTCGGCTTGTGGAGTTTTTTTGACAGCGGCGCGTGCTCTTCAAGAATTTTGAAATTTCCGGCGCCGCCGGCCACCGAAAGACGGTCAAAGTGGCCATGCTCAAGGCCCAGTGAATTAAAGAGTTTCCTGATGGCGCCTTGGAATCTAAAATCAATACAGTGCACGATTAGAGCGTGGCAGGTGTGTTTTTTGTTTGAGGGCGACATTTCGTATATCTTATGGACATTTTTATTAAAATCAAG